>CAJWLI010000031.1 GCA_913043075.1 uncultured Gammaproteobacteria bacterium | reverse complement strand
TGGCTTGTTCCTCTTCCATCTCCGCTTTTGCAATGCCGCAAGCCTCCCCCATACCAACAAGCTGGTGAGTCGGTAATGTTCCAGACCTCATGCCCCGCTCATGACCGCCGCCATGCATTTGCGCTTCAAGCCTGACCCGTGGCTTTCGTCTAACATAGAGCGCGCCTACCCCTTTGGGTCCATACATCTTGTGGGCGGAGAGAGACATCAGGTCAATTTTCATGGCCTCCACATCGATTTCTATTTTCCCAGCACTCTGTGCAGCATCGACATGGTAAAAGACACTATGCTCCCTGCATATCGAACCTATCGACGCTATGTCATTGACTACGCCTATTTCGTTGTTCGCATGCATAATGCTTACGATTGTTGTGTCTTCACGAATGGCTGATCTAACCTCTTCTGGAGAAACTAACCCGTCTTGGCCTGGGTCAAGATAAGTAACCTCAAATCCGTCTCTTTCCAGATGCCGGCAAGTGTCGAGAACAGCTTTGTGTTCAATTTTCGAGGTAATAATATGTTTGCCTCTGGACTTATAAAAATGAGCTACTCCTTTGATCGCTAGATTATTCGACTCAGTAGCTCCTGAGGTCCATACAATCTCTCTTGGGTCACTCCCTATTAAATCAGCGACTTGGCGTCGAGCGACCTCTATCGCTTCTTCTGCTTCCCACCCATACTTGTGGGACCTGCTCGCAGGGTTACCAAACTTTCCTTCAGCCGACAGACACTCGCTCATTTTCTCCGCTACTCTCGGATCAACTGGAGTGGTGGCTGCATAGTCAAAATATATAGTTGCTTTCATATTCTTCCTCGATAAAACGTGAAGCTTCTTACCTAAAAAACTATTTCAGGTTCTTGCTTACTCTTTTGTCTAATCATGACCCGTTTTACGTGCTCTCTGTCCTTAAGGTTCTCTAAATTAATGCCCGAAAGATAATTTCGTATCTCCTCACTAAATTCTGACCACAGTTGATGGGTCAGACAGACTGCTCCTCCTTGGCAATTTCCCTTGCCAGAACAACGCGTAACGTCAACGTTTTCGTCCACTGAATCGACAATGTCGGCGACAGATACTTTATTGGCGGATCGGGCAAGGAGGTATCCTCCTCCGGGACCTTTTATGCTCGTTACTAGTCCGTTTTTTCTAAGCTTTGCAAACAATTGTTCCAGGTAAGATAAGCTAATTTCTTGCCTTCGAGATATGTCAGCTAACGAGACGGGTTTTTCCTTTTTCTGACCCGCCAGGTCAAGCATAGCCGTCACGGCATACCTACTTTTCGCAGTAAGATTCAAAAGTCTCTCCTACCTCTCACTAGATTTTTCTGTCGCCTAACAATTGAAGTTCGTTTGATGAGGCGTATGCTGCAATACCTGAGCATTTTTGTCAACTATAGGAGTAATGTAAAAAAATTTGACGTTCCACCGAAAATCGGTCTAAGAGTTCCTTTTTTTACTTTTTAACTGGTTGATTTTACTTAAAAAACCTCTCAATATATTTACCTCCATTTGGTCCATTCTGACTCGGTTAAAAAGCCTGCGCAGCCGAGTCATAAGTTGCCTTGGGTTTTCAGGGTCATGGAAATCAAGATCAATAAGGGTTGATTCTAGATGGGAAAAAAAATGCTCAATGGAGCTTCCTGTCGCCTTAGGCATGTCCCATCTCTCTGGCGCATATTCATCATTATCAGTCATGGCCTGAAAAATTTCGTAGCAAATCACTTGGACCGCCATGCCCAAATTCAATGAACTATAGGCCACTCCTGTGGGGATATTGACGTGAAAGTGACATTTTTGTAATTCCTCATTCGTTAAACCCTTTGATTCCCGGCCAAAAACGAGACTGACAGTCTCTCCTTTACCAAAAGATTTTACGACTTGATGAGCGCATTCCTTTGGAGATAAATTTGGCCAAGGAATTCGTCTATCTCTAGCGGACGTCCCGATTATTAGATGACTGTCCTCAAGCGCCTTATCTAATGACGAAACCACCTCAGCTGAACTTAGAACATCCCTCGCATTCCCTGCACGAGCATCAGCTTGTGAGGAAGGGAAACAGAGTGGTCTCACCAAAACAAGGTCCTCAAGTCCCATATTTTTCATAGCTCTTGCTGAGGCTCCTATGTTTCCTGGATGGCTGGTCTCAACCAAAACAACACGGACGCCAGGGAAGAGGTTTTGATCTCTATCCACTTTTTCTCCTAACATCCCTGATTTTTCACCTCTCTGTTTTTTAGTTTCTGTTATCATGGTCCAGTAAAAAATCTTACTGGAAAAACATGATAGAACCTATGGCTAGCATAGCCCTTAAAGCCGCAAGGGCTGGAGCACAACATATTGCTAGATGCTACGACAGACCCGATTTAATTAAAATCTCTAGCGACGAAAATGGGGTATTTACAAATGTAAATGATGAGGTGAGAAATATAATAATCGGATCTCTAAGGGACAAATATCCTGAGCATGTTTTTCCCCATAAAGATCCAGACAACAAGACGAATGACTATGAGTGGCTAATTTCCCCTTTAGACGGAACCAAAAACTTTGCAAGGCAAATTCCTCACTTCTCTATTTCGATTGCCTGTGCATTCAAAGGCAAACTAGTTCATGGGGTTATCGTAGACCCGATGAGGCAAGAGGAATTTGTTGCTAGCAAGGGTAGTGGGGCCACTTTAAACGGGAAACGTATCAGAGTAAGTGACTCTGCAGAGTTGAAAAATGGAAGCGTTGCTGGGCCCCTGCTGAGTGCCAACAACGGGGAAAAACTTGAGGGGAAATTAACGGAAATTGGCGTCATGAAATACAATTTAGGTAGCGTAGCACTTGATCTAGCTTACGTTGCTGCCGGCAAGATTGATTGTCTCTGGAGTGATACTAGCGAAAGAGGCGCTATCGCCGCAGGTATTGTCCTTGTGAGGGAAGCGGGCGGGCTTTGCGCAGATTTTAGCGGGGGAGCAGAACATTTTAAGTCCGGAAGTATAGTTGCAGGAAATCCAAAATGCCTAAGGGACTTGTGCAATCTCACCAGAAAATTTTTGGTTTAGCTATCAAACTGATCGATCTGATCTGACCCCTCTTTTACAGGGACCAACATATCCTCTTGAGAGAGTCTTAATAAAAGAAGTATGTTCGTAGCCACATATATAGATGAATACGTACCCACAATGACACCGATGATCAAGCCGATTGCAAAACCTAATATCAACTCACCGCCCAATATCAACAAGGTAAATAAAACTAGTAAAGTCGTAAATGAAGTGACTACGGTTCTTCCTAATGTCTGATTCAGAGATGTATTAATGATGCTGATAGGCTTGGTCTTCCGAATAGCCCTGAAATTCTCTCTAATCCGGTCGGAAACCACAATCGAATCATTGAGCGAGTACCCAATGACCGCCAAAAGAGCAGCTAGCACTGTCAGATCAAAGTCCCATTGAAACAACGAAAAAAATCCAAGAGTGATAATCACATCATGGAAAAGGGCTACTACTGCGGCCAATGCGAACTTGAGTTGGAAACGAAAAGCTACATAAAGCAGAACTATTCCGAGAGCAGTTAAAAGTCCGATCCCGCCTTGATTCGTTAACTCGTCACCAACCGCGGGGCCCACAAACTCAGACCGCCTCAAAGCGACACTTTCGCCAAAAACTGTTCTTAGGCCTAAAATAACTTGGTCCCCCAACTTTGCTCTTCGTCCCTCCGAAGACTCCAGCTGAGGAGGAATTCTTATCAGGATTTCTTTTTCGGAGCCAAAGTATTGAACAACATGTCCGGTGAACCCATCGTTATTTAGGACATCTCGGACTCTTTCTGGCGATACAGTTTTTTCAAAAGAAACCTCGACTAGGGTGCCACCAGTAAAATCTAGGCCCCAATTGAGCTGGTTAAAAGTTAAGGAAATAATTGATGCGCTCAGGAAGAGTCCAGATAAAATAGCGGCAACTTTCCGTCCTGCCATGAAATCGATATTTTTTAGCATTAGATAGCTAATCTCTTAACTGTCTTACCACCATACATCAAGTTAATGACGAAACGGGTACCCATAATCGCGGTAAACATAGACGTTAGTATGCCAATGGACAAAGTTACGGCGAAGCCTTTCACGGGTCCAGTGCCGATACTATATAAAATAATTGCGACAATAAGAGTAGTAAGATTTGCGTCAAGAATTGTAACGAAAGCTCTCTCGAATCCAGCGTGAATTGCCTGTTGCGGAGATAACCCATTCGCAAGTTCTTCCTTAATTCTAGAAAAAATCAAAACATTTGCATCTACTGCCATTCCCACAGTCAAAACAATTCCAGCGATACCTGGCAGTGTCAAGGTAGCAGACAAGCTGGACATGACCGCTACTATGAGAACTAAATTAGCCCCGAGTGCGAGGTTAGCGGCGAAACCAAAAGCTTTGTAACGCAAAAGCATAAACAGCACAACCAAACCAAGGCCAACCATAACGGAAAACGCTCCTAGTTCGATATTTTGCTCTCCCAAACTGGCACCTACTGTTCTCTCTTCGGCGATGAACATATCTGCAGCTAAAGCACCTGCTCTCAAAAGCAACGCTAGCTCTCTTGCCTCACCTGCTTTCAAACCTGTTATCCTAAAATTAACCCCTAATGCAGACTGCACCGTAGCCAAGCTTATTAGTCTTTTTGTTACGTAAGGCTCAGAAACCAAACGTTCAGTTCCCCCATCAGTAACCAATCTATCTTTTAACTTCGTTTCTATGAAAACTACGCCCATACGTCGGCCAATATTATAGCGAGTGGCCCGGTGCATTAATTCACCACCCCCACCATCAAGCCTAATATTTACCTGAGGCTGATTAGTTTCTGGATCAAACCCAACCTGCGCATCAAGGACTCGGTCCCCCCGAAGAATCACCCTTTTTTCTAACCTCGAGTCGAAACCCTCGTAGTTAAAATTATCTGTCGAAGCAGATCTGGCTTCTGAGCTCGCTTCCATTCGAAATTCTAAAGTAGCGACCTTGCCAAGGATATTTTTTGCTCTTGCAGTGTCCTGCACTCCAGGCAAGTCGACTACAATCCTATTTCTGCCAAGGCGTTGAACTAAAGGCTCTGCTACTCCAAGTTCATTTACTCGGTTTCTAATCGCGACAACATTTTGTTCAACAGCGAAATCCTCTATTTCCCTTATCTGCGCCGCATCTACATTGACCATTATCCCGGTTACCCCGGGTATTCCTTTTATCGTGTAACTAGGGAATTTTTCTCGAAGCAAGACCCTCGCAGCAACTTCCGTATCTTGATTATCAAAAGTGATCCTAAGCCCTGTACTTTCCGAGATAGAAATTGAGGAGTACCGAACCCTATTTTCTGGGTCTCTAAAAAGTTGTTTTACTTCTTGCTCCATTGCCTTTAAACGCTCAGATATAACTGCAGGCGTATCTACTTCCATAAGAAAGTGAACGCCTCCTCTCAAGTCAAGACCGTATTTCATCGGAGCAGCTCCCAGATTGGACAACCATTCAGGGGTGTTTGGCGCTGAATTCAGAGCAACGACATAATCCTCTGCAAACTCTAGCAGGGCAAATTGAATAAAATCGCGAGCTTTTAACTGGTCTTCATCATTTTTAACCCTTATAAGAGCACTACCGCCATTATTCTCTGCTCCAAAGAATTCCATGTTTTCCAGCTTGAGTCTATCTGTTGCTGCCAGAAGAGCTCTGTCAGAAACCGATCCATCTGCATCTCTACTTGATATCTGAACTGCGTAATCCGGCGGATATAAGTTTGGAGCAGCATAAATGGCTCCGAGAAAGACCACCGAACATACTATGAGTTTTTTCCAAAGTGGGTAACGATTAATCACTTGCCGTCGGCCATCATATATTTTTAATGGTGCCTTTTGGCAACGCCTGAACTACAGCTGATCTCTGTAATTTCAGTTCCACCCCGGTCCCTGCTTCAAGAACAATGAATTGATCTTCAACCTTTACTATTTTCCCTACCAAGCCGCCGCCAGCGATAATCTCATCTCCTTTTTCAAGCCCGGCAACAAGTTCTTTGTGCTCTTTATTCCGTTTGCTTTGTGGCCGCCAAACGATGAGGTAAAACACTAAAGCGAAGGCGATTATTATAAAAAGATCGAGTGGCAATGGGCTTCCCTGAGGGACTGCCTCATCTGCGGCTTTTGCGAAAGGGATTAATAACTCAAACATGCTTGGTCCATTTTTTAACTATCTGTTTAGTTGCTCTATTGTCCCCGATTAGCACGAGGGGAGCAAACTTCACAAAAACTCTAGTAATTGGGTGGCTCTTTACACCAACCATCGTAAATTTCTCCTATTATGTTTGTCAGTTTGTTTCTCTCAATAGCGTCACGCAAACCTGCCATTAAAGCTAAGTAATAATGAAGGTTATGTATACTATTAAGAGTAGCCCCTAACAGTTCTCGACACTTATCCAAATGATGCAGATAACTTCGTGAATAATTGGAACACGTATAACAGGAACAATTTGGATCAATCGGGCGATCATCACGCTTATTGGCTGAATTGCGAAGACGCAAAACTCCGAAGCTTGTGAAGAGGTGTCCATTCCTTGCGTTTCGGGTTGGCATAACGCAATCAAGCATGTCGACACCTTTGACCACACTTTCAACAAGATCTTCCGGCGTGCCCACTCCCATTAAATATCTTGGCTTATCATCTGGCATGGATGGTGCCACGCTGTGAACAATTTTTCGCATTGTTTCCTTAGGCTCTCCAACTGAGAGACCACCTATGGCGTACCCATCAAAACCGATTTCGGTGAGTCGACGCAGCGATTCATGGCGCAAATCCTCATGCATGCCGCCCTGTATTATGCCGAAGATAGAGTTAGGGTTTCCTTCGAAGGCCTGTTTGCTTCTGTAAGCCCAACGCATCGATCGAAGCATAGATTTATTTGTTTCTTCTTTAGTTTTTCCATACGGCGTGCATTCATCGAAACACATGACTACATCTGAATTCAGTGAACGCTGCATTTCCATGGATATTTCAGGAGAAACGAAAACTTTATCTCCGTTAATTGTAGAACGAAAAGTAACTCCCTCTTCATCTACAAATACATTCTTACCCAAACTAAAAACTTGAAAGCCGCCTGAATCAGTAAGAATCGGCCTCGACCAATTCATGAATTTGTGCAAACCGTTAAAATGATTGATTATCTCTTGGCCAGGCCTCTGCATAAGATGGTAAGTATTTCCGAGTAGGATTTGGGTTCCCAAATTTTCCAGTTGCTCGGTAGTTAGTCCCTTCACCGTGCCATAGGTCCCACAAGGCATGAAAATGGGTGTTTGCACCTCAAATCTTTCTCCATTCAATCGATGAAAGGTGATCGTCCCCCTCCTTGCTAAACCGTCTATGTTTCTTAAAGAAAATGATATAGACACCGAACAAAACCTTAGCGTGTGATGAACATTGCATCACCGTAACTAAAGAATCGATAAGACTTCTCTATCGCTGCGCGATACGCTTTTCGAATGCTCTCTAATCCCGCAAAGGCACTTACTAGCATCATTAAAGTCGATTTCGGTAAATGAAAATTTGTAATCATTGCGTCCACAACCTGGAAGTCGTATCCCGGATAGATAAAAAGATCTGTGCTTCCCTGCATTGGCTGGAGCATCCCTTTTACTGAGGCAGCTTCCAAAGATCTAACAGACGTAGTTCCGACGGCCACAACTCTTCCGCCCAAATTCCGACAGAGATTGACAGCATCACATACTCCAGAATTCACCTGCAGAGCTTCCTTATGCATTTTATGATTAAGAATGTCATCACTTCGCACAGGCAAAAAAGTTCCTGCACCGACATGAAGCGTGATTTCCTTTCGATTTATTCCTTTTTTATCAATTTCTTTCAAAATATTATCATCGAAATGAAGGCCTGCCGTAGGTGCTGCGACCGCGCCATCGACTTTCGCGTAAACAGTTTGATATCGAGCTTGGTCACGCTCGCTTGGAGTTTTTTTTAAATAAGGAGGCAAGGGAACTTCGCCGAGCTCAGAGGCTATGGCTAAAACGCCGGGTTCAGGAAACAAAAGGCGAAACAAATTGTCATCTCTTCCCTCCACCAAAACTTCAACTCCTTTTTTAAGATGTATCTTGGCGCCGACATGAATTGATTTATTAGAACCAACTAACGCATTCGCGCGAAGCTTACTCTGAATCTGGTTTAGCATAAGCTCCACCCTGCCCCCAGTTTCCTTAGTTCCTAATATTCTTGCCGGTATCACTCTGGTGTTGTTAAAAACCAACAAATCAGATGAATTTAGGAGAGTCGGAAGATCGCTAAACTTGAGGTGATTAATTTGCCCAGAGCTAACATCAAGGTGCAGCAAACGGCTATCCGAGCGAGATTCAGTCGGCTCCATCGCTATAAGACCCTCCGGCAGGTCATAGCTGAACTCAGTTGTCTTCATAAATTAATACTTTTTTGCAATGGTACCGGAGGTGAGACTCGAACTCACACTCCCGGAAAGGAACCGGATTTTGAATCCGGCGCGTCTACCAGTTCCGCCACTCCGGCATTGAAGCCCGTCGAGTATAACAGTGGTTTTTTGCCACGACTACCATTCAATCGAATATGGAGTTACTTCATCTAAATAACTGAGAGAAAATTTGTATCGAAAATGTTGGCGGTTGGAATCCAAAACTGCAATGATTCATGCCATTCTAGATATGGGAATGGCAAAGAAAATGAGTGAGGCAAAACAAGAAATACCTTTTTGGTTAAAAGACAACTTTGCACCGGTTTTCGAAGAGACATCTACGACAGAGTTGAAGGTGGTCGGACAGATCCCACGAGAGCTTAACGGTCGTTTGCTTAGAAACGGAGCGAACCCAAAATCCGGTTGGTCAGATCACTGGTTTCTAGGCGACGGAATGTTGCATGGAGTCGAAATTCGAGACGGAAACGCAAACTGGTATAAAAATCGATATGTAAAAACACCTATGTTTCTTGATCCAAACTCAGATGTAATGAGTTCGCTTGGAGATATGTCTAGATCTACTGCAAACACTCACGTCATTCATCATGCCGGAAAAATAATGGCTCTCGAAGAGGGCCACTGGCCTTTTATTATAGATGACCAGCTAGAAACAATAGGACCAAATAATTATGAAGGAAAATTAAAGGGTTCAATGACGGCCCACCCGAAAATCTGCCCAGAAACTGGTGAATTGCTTGCTTTTGGATACAGCATGACGCCTCCTTATCTCACATATCTTCGGATATCCGCGTCTGGAAAATTAGTCCAAATAGAGCCAATCTCTGTGAAGGGCGCGACAATGATTCATGATTTTAACGTAACCCGTGATCATGTGATTTTCATGGACTTACCCGCCGTTTGGAATTTGGAGGGAATGGCAGAGACTGGGCTCCCAGTTTTGTGGGATGAGAGTTACGGGGCTAGACTTGGCGTGATGCCCAGAGATGGCGGCGATCAGGACATTACCTGGTACGAAATCGACCCCTGTTACGTTTTTCACCCTTTGAATAGCTACGAAGATGGAGAGAAGATAATCATCGACGTATGTCGAATGGACGATACGATGAAACCGGGCTCAAGCTCTCCACCACTTTTATTTCGGTGGGTTATCGACCGATCGAAAGGAACTGTAACCGAGACACAATTAGATGACCGCATGGCGGATTTCCCAAGGGTTTGTGATTCAAAAGTAGGCTTGAAGCATCAGTACGGATACTGCGCTGCTTTCGCACCAAGCAAACCATTCGCCGACGGTTTTTTAAAATACGATTTAGAGAAAAATAATTCTGCATTCCACAACCTTAGAGGCGGCCAAGGAAGCGAACCAGTTTTTGTTAAAAATCCAGAAGATGAGCTTGAGGATAGTGGTTGGATTTTAAGTTATGTTTTTCGTCCAGAAACTGAAACCAGCGAAATCGTGATACTTAACGCTCAAGAATTCGAGGAGGAACCCGTGGCCCGAATTCAACTCCCTGTTCGAGTTCCAGCAGGATTTCACGGAAACTGGGTACCCGACGGTTATTGATTATCTTTTATTGTTAATGTTGTTTATTGAAGAGAAAAAAGCTTTTTTTTGTTAAAACATTAGCATGCTGGCAGAACAAAATTCAGTCCTCGATTGCGCTGTATACGATGCTTTTTAACTGTCCTCGGAAATTAAATGTCCCTGAGGGAACCATCTGGGTCATAAAAACACAAAACATACGTTCTCTGGGATCAACCCAAAATATCGTTGAAGCCATGCCTCCCCAATAAAAATCACCCTCTCCTAAAATGTGAGCCTTTACTTCGCTAAGAGTTGAGGCAAAACCTAAGCCAAAACCAACTCCTTCATACGCAGTCTCAGAAAAGGAACCCATCGCAACAGAAGCCAAGTCTGCGTTCATCGGCAAATGATTTTGACACATCATTTTTAGAGTCCGATCACCTATTATCCTGCAACCATTATACTTTCCCCCTCCGAGCAACATTTCACAAAACTTCGCGTAGTCAGCGGTTGTACTCAAAAGACCTCCTCCGCCTGATTGAAGACGTCTTGTGTCTGCGTAAATGCTCTCAACTGGATCATCGATGAGAACGAGATTCTTATCTTGGTCACGCTCATAATTTGCGGCTAGGCGTGGCACCTTCTCATCACTTATTGTGAACGAGGTATCAGACATGTCGAGCGGTTCAAATA
>CAJWLI010000030.1 GCA_913043075.1 uncultured Gammaproteobacteria bacterium | reverse complement strand
GTTTTCTTTGATCAAAAAAGCATCGAAGAGACCGACTCTATGGTTTTGGCCTCCCCCAATTTTGACAGCATATTTCTGCGCTAACCGCAGCCCTGGAATTGTTTTTCGGGTGTCGAGGAGCAGGGTATTCGTATCTTTGATTCTTTCAGTCAAACTTCGAGTTTTTGTAGCAACGGCAGAGAGAATCTGCAAAAAATTAAGCATGGTGCGTTCAGCAGTCAAAATACTGCGGGCTTTCCCCTCTAATCTGACCAATTCTTCCCCAGAGCTTACTTGTTCGCCATCATTGAACTGCCATCTGGTTTTGACTTCGGGGTCGACTTGAAAGACAGTTTCCTCTGCCCAAGCCTTTCCGCATAGCACCGTCTGTTCTCTTGTGATTACTTTCGCGGACGCTTTTGTAGACTCTCCGATTAGTTCTGCAGTAAGGTCACCATCTCCAATGTCTTCAGCCAGTGCCTGTTTCACTGTATTTTTAAGGTCAGAAAAATAGTCCATTCGTTTGCTCTATATGTACTTTTGCCTCAGAGTTAAAGTTTTCCCTGTTTGGGTGAATTCGATTTTGCTGAGCGCACTCATGCCTAAAAGGATAGCCCCACTTGGCATACCTGGATTGATACTGGCCTTAATATTATTTAGGGTGATTTTTCCGATTTCAAGTCTCGCTATATTCGTTTCGTGAATTACTACTCTACCGTTGGCGGTAATAGCAACACCTTGCCTTCCAAACTTTAATCTAAGTTCCCTAGCCGTAGATTCGGGTATTACGACGTCGGTTGCGCCGGTATCCAAAAGAAATGTGACTCTTTCGCCATTTATCTTCCCGTTAACCACATAATGTCCTTGTCGATTCTGGACTAAGGCAACTTCAATCGAGTTAGCGAGTACTTTTGTCTCGGGAGAAAGATTAGGGTTTTGTTTTTTTTGCTCTATGCCAGAAAAAAAGTAGGTCAGCATTATCATCCCGACTACCAAAGCCGCGGTCATCATTGCCTGTCCAGTGCGTTTTGTGTTCATTAATAAGCTGGTATAAATAATTTCGACAATTAATATGATAAAACTAAAGTAGATTCTCGTCGATTGGATTAAAGGTAAAAGTTTGAAGATAAAAGACCACTTGTTGACTGACGCTCGGTTTATTCACAGTCCGAATCAAGATGATCGATCAGCTACCGATTTAATTTTAATCGTTATACACGGGATCAGTCTCCCCCCAGGCGATTTCGATTCAGACGACATAATCTTACTCTTTACAAATCAGTTAGATTGCTCAAAGGAAGCGTATTTCGATTTGCTGGATGTGAAAGTAAGCAGTCATATTCTCATAAGGAGAGACGGTGAAATCATCCAGTTTGTTCCCTTTAATCGAAGGGCTTGGCATGCGGGAGAATCGAGTTTTAAAGGAATGACTGGGTGCAATGATTTTTCAATAGGAATTGAGCTCGAGGGAACTGATGACACCCCGTACTCAAAAGAACAGTATCTCGCTTTGAATTCAGTTATCGACCTAATTCAGTCAGAGTATGGCAACTTGTCGCTTAAAGGGCACAGTGACATATCGCCAGGTCGGAAGACTGATCCGGGCAGTTGCTTTGATTGGTCTAAAGTCGGTTCAGCCGAGCCAAAGAGACCGTTGCATTGAAATGCTTAATTTCGTTCTGCCTTTTTTGTTTTTTTTCCCTTAGTTCGCACTCGGAGGGACTAAGCTTAACGGATGATTCAGGCAGGTTAATTGAAATTGATGAGCCTCCAAAGACCATTGTTAGTCTCTCGCCGCACTTAACCGAACTGCTATTTGATCTTGGTGTGGGTCAAACGGTGGTTGGTACGGTTAGTTTCTCTGATTACCCAAACTCAGCTAAATCTATACCAAGGATTGGCGACGCCTCAGCACTGAATCTGGAGCGCATAATTCAAATGGAGCCGGATTTAGTAATAGCTTGGCTTTCTGGAGGTTCTTTCCAAAGTGTTGAACTCTTAATTGGATTGGGCTTGAAAGTTTATGTGAACGAAATTAGCTCTCCAAGAGACATTGCATCCTCTGCAGAAAAACTAGGCGTTTTGGTGGGCCAGCATAAACGCGGGTTGGAGCTCTCTCACAAGTTTTCCGAAAAGATCATTGGGATTCAAGAATCAAGAACCGAAATTCATGCCCCTTCAGTTTTTTTTCAACTTGGAGAGGAAGATCTATTTACGTTTAGTGGGCAACACTTTTTAGGTAATGCTATAGAAATTTGCGGCGCAAAAAACGTGTTTTCTGATGCGCCCATGCGCGTCCCCCAAGTGTCCTTTGAGTCTGTCTTGAGAAGAAACCCGAATCTCATCATTTTTTCTGGAAAAAGTTCTGACACGTTAACTTCTTCAAGAAAGAAGTGGCAAGAGATAGGCTGGAGCCACAAATTACGCTTCGTTGATACAAGCGAACTCTTCTTGCCTTCTCTAAGGTTCGCAACTGGACTCGAAAAATTATGCTCCGCAATTCACGAACCTTAATAGCCTTTCAATCTAAATCAATTTCTGTCGGTCTGATCCTGGAGCCATAAAACCTCTTCTTTTCCAGATTTGGCCGCCGCACTTCTTGCGGCAACAAAGAGCAGATCTGAAAGTCTGTTAAGAAATTTGAGCGATTCTTCGTTTACCTTTTCGGTTTGGCTGAGCGCAATCGTTTCTCTTTCTGCCCTTCTGCAAATAGCCCTTGCCATGTGGCAGGCTGCAATTAACCTCGATCCCCCAGGAAGAATGAAATTTTCTAAAGGTTTGAGTTCCTCGTTTAGTTCATCTAAATAGTTTTCGATTTTATCGACGTGCTCAGGTTTTATGATACTGAAACCAGGTATTGAAAGTTCCCCGCCTAAATCAAAGATACGATGCTGAAGGTCCCTAAGCATATTTGATACAGGAGCCAGTTCCAGTCTTTTTTCTGTGATCATTTCCTCGATGGCCACCCCAATCGCACTGTTCAGTTCGTCTATTGCCCCAATAGCGCCGATTCTAGGATGGGTTTTCTCTATGCGAGACCCATCTCCCAGGCCTGTTTGACCGGCATCCCCAGTTTTTGTGTAGATCTTCGATAGTCTCTTCCCCATATTGCTACTCCCCTAAAAACTAAATACCACCTGATCGACCCTTTGCGCAGCATTTTGATAAGAATAATTTTGCACCATTCTATCTGATTGGCGACTTAAACGACTTTTATTCTTTTCTGGCTCAAATAGAAATCACTATTCTTTGCTCTTTTTAGGTTGTTCGGATACAAAATAAAGAGCGTTTAATCTATATTAAGTTGTATAAAAATTTCTTTATCAAGAGAATCAGGGGAGATTATGCCTTCGTTCGATATGGTTTCTGAAGTTGACTTTCACGAAGTAACAAATGCGATTGATCAGGCAAATCGAGAGCTCAAGACTAGATTTGATTTTCGGGGGGTCAATGCGAAATTCGAGCTTTTTGATGGTTCGGTAAAATTGAGCGCCGAGGCGGAGATTCAGCTCGACCAAATGCTTGATATATTGAAAGAGAAGTTTTCAAAAAGGTCCATAGATCCAATGGTTTTAGATTCAAAAGGAAACGATCACATCGGAAAATTGCTCTATAGGGATTTTTCCATTCAACAAGGTATTGATCCTCTGATTGCGAAACAGGTTGTAAAAATGGTCAAGGCGGAAAAAACAAAGGTTCAAGTATCGATACAGGGAGAAAAAATTCGGTTTAGCGGGAAAAAAAGGGATCAGCTGCAAGAAATAATTGTGATGATGAAAGAGGCAGATTTTGAAATACCGCTTCAATTCAACAATTTCAGGGACTAGTGTCTATCTTTAATCGACATTTTTCTTGGTCTCCGAAAAAATCTCTAGAGATTTATAACGATCGAGCAGTAATTTCGATGTTGCCGCTTGGCTTTTCCGCTGGACTTCCTTTTCTTCTAGTTTTCTCAACACTAAGTGTGTGGCTTGTTGAAGAGGGGGTTTCGCGAACAGCAGTCGGATTTTTTGCATGGGTTGGTATTACTTACTCGATTAAATTCTTATGGGCACCTTTAATTGATTCGTTTCAAATCGGTTTCCTTGCGAGGAAACTTGGCAGGCGTCGTTCTTGGATAATTATCGGCCAAATTGGAGTAGTTGCTGGTTTATCGCTAATGGCAACTTTTGGTCCGGAAAATCTTGTTTTTTTTAGTTTTTTTGCTTTTTTGGTTGCTTTTTCCTCTGCTACACAAGATGTATCTATCGATGCGTACAGAATTGAGGCGGCGAGCAAGGAATCTCAGGGCGCAATGACGGCATCTTATGTTTTTGGCTATCGTCTTGCGCTTCTTGTTGCTGGTGCCGGAGCTCTTTACGCAGCAGCTCTTGTTTCGTGGTCTTTTTCTTATTTTTTAATGGCGGGACTAATGTCTGTCGGAATCCTGTTGGTCTTTTTTATGGTCGAGCCCATACCACCCGCGATTTCTCAAGACAGCACGGCTCCAAAACATCTCTTGAGCCGGCTAAGACTAGCTGTCATAGGGCCAATTACCAATTTTTTCCTCCGGTATAGGACTTACGCGATTGGTATTTTGATTTTTGTCGCTGTCTTCCGCTTGAGTGATATAACTATGGGAATGATGGCTAACCCCTTTTTCATAGACCTTGGTTACACGAAGACAGAGATTGCTAGTGTGGCAAAGGTGTATGGGTTTTTCATGACAATTTGTGGGGCCTTTATCTGTGGATTGTTTGTTTCAAAAATTAGTATTTTCTTGTCTTTATTTTTTGGAGGAATAATAGTTTGCTTGAGCAACCTGCTCTTTTATTTTTTGGCGGGATCTGAACCAAAGCTCTTTTATCTTATAACGGTCATTTCTTTTGATAATTTCGCTGGTGGCTTTGCATCCACAGCATTCATAGCCTATTTATCTGGTCTTACAGACAAATCATATACAGCTACTCAATATGCGCTTTTCAGTTCTCTCATGACGTTGCCAGGAAAGTTTTTCTCGGGATTTTCCGGTTTGCTCGTCGATTCATTCGGGTACCAAGATTTTTTCATGATCTCTGCAGTCGTTGGTTTGCCTGGTATCTTAATGGTGTTTTGGCTATTTTTAATAAATCAGCAACTTACTAAAAACAGCGGTTAAAGCTCGTTGTATGGCTTGAAATCGATTTATAGTCAATATTTGAGAATTTATGGCCATTCGGTCTTGACTCTGGAAATTCCGTCCATATTATTAGCACTCTCGGAAAGAGACTGCTAACAGCTTGGAAAATACCGTTTTAGCGGAAAAGTTGTGAAAAGGTCTCAAGTCGGGGGGAAATGCTGCGAGCCCGCAGCATTAGTTAATTTTAGTAGGAGATCAGGAGAAACGAATGAGTATTCGTCCATTACAAGACCGTGTGGTAGTGCGTCGCACGGAGGAAGAGACTACGTCTGCAGGGGGAATAGTTATTCCCGATTCTGCAGCTGAGAAGCCCTCGCAAGGCGAAGTGATAGCGGTTGGACCAGGAAAGAAGTTAGACAATGGTTCTCTGCAGGCCGTCGATTTAAAATCAGGTGACAAAATTCTTTTCGGCCAGTACTCGGGAAGCACCGTTAAAATAGATGGCGAAGAGCTGCTTATCATGAACGAAAGTGAAGTGTTCGGCGTCATCGAATAAATCCTTTTGCATAATTTAGAAATTTAAGGGAAAGATAGTTATGACAGCTAAAGATGTGAAATTTGGTGATACAGCTCGCAGAGGTATGCTTGCCGGTGTGAACACCCTAGCAGATGCGGTAAAAGTCACTTTAGGTCCTAAGGGCCGAAATGTAGTGTTGGACAAGTCTTTTGGCGCGCCGACAGTTACAAAGGATGGTGTGTCCGTCGCGAAAGAAATCGAATTGTCTGATAAGTTCGAAAATATGGGTGCACAAATGGTTAAGGAAGTTGCTTCTCAAACCTCTGATGTTGCAGGCGACGGAACAACAACCGCGACTGTGCTAGCCCAATCCATATTAAACGAAGGTCTTAAATCAGTCGCTGCGGGTATGAACCCCATGGATTTGAAGAGAGGCATAGATAAAGCAGTTGCTGCAGCGGTCAAAGAAATAGAAGCGCTTGCTCAGCCTTGCTCAGATTCAAAGGCTATCGCTCAAGTAGGAAGCGTTTCTGCAAATAGTGACACGCAAGTTGGTGACATCATTGCAGAAGCTATGGATAAAGTAGGTAAAGAAGGTGTGATCACTGTTGAGGAAGGCAGTGGTTTAGAAAATGAACTCGATGTCGTTGAGGGCATGCAATTCGATCGCGGATATCTTTCTCCGTACTTTATAAACAATCAAGACAGCATGAGTGCTGAATTGGAAGAGCCTTACATCCTCCTTTTTGACAAAAAAATATCAAATATTAGAGATTTGCTACCAATCCTGGAAGCTGTCGCAAAAGCGGGCAAGCCGCTAATGATTATTGCTGAGGACGTTGAGGGGGAGGCTCTAGCGACCTTGGTTGTAAACAATATGCGCGGAATAGTTAAAGTTGCAGCCGCTAAAGCGCCTGGCTTCGGCGATAGACGCAAAGAAATGTTGCAAGATATCGCTACTTTGACAGGCGGCACTGTTATCTCTGAGGAAGTAGGATTGTCTTTGGAGGGAGCCACTCTTGAGGATCTCGGTCAAGCCAAGAGAATAAGCCTTACTAAAGAAAACTCCACCGTTGTCGATGGATCTGGTCAGTCAGACGATATTGAGGCTCGAGTTAACCAGATACGAACTCAAATTGAAGAAACGTCCTCTGATTATGACAGAGAGAAGCTTCAAGAGCGCGTGGCAAAACTTGCTGGCGGCGTAGCCGTCATCAAAGTTGGAGCAGCAACTGAAGTTGAAATGAAAGAAAAGAAAGCGCGCGTTGAAGATGCCTTGCATTCTACTAGAGCCGCAGTGGAAGAAGGAATTGTTCCAGGCGGCGGTGTTGCGCTAGTCCGAGCCTTAAGCGCTGTTGAGGGGCTGACTGGAGATAATGAGGATCAAAACGTTGGCATCAATTTGCTTAGAAGAGCAATGGAAGCGCCCATGCGCCAGATCGTTGCTAATTCCGGAGACGAAGAATCTGTAGTCGTTGATAAGGTTAAGCAAATGTCCGGGAGTGAAGGGTACAACGCCGCAACCGGTGAGTATGGTGACATGATCAAGTTTGGTATTCCTGATCCTGCTAAAGTTACGCGAACGGCCCTTCAAGCCGCTGCGTCTGTGGCTGGGCTTATGATCACTACTGAATGTATGGTTACTGAGATTGTCGAAGACACGCCGGCAGCACCCGCAATGCCAGACATGGGCGGAATGGGTGGAATGGGCGGAATGATGTAATTCTGCCTGCTGTTCTGGGCCTTGACTGGCCCAAAAATGCAAAATTAAACCCCGCTTTGCGCGGGGTTTTTTTGTTCTTTTTAAAAATGTTCAGTGGTAATATTATGTTGAAGTAGGAATATCGAATTCTTAACGTTCGATAAAAAGTGACTCGATAAGAGGGAAAAGGCATGGGTGATTTGGCAATATTTTCGATGTACGGTCTGGACTTTTTGTCCCGTTGGATTCATTTATTAGGGGGCATCACATGGATTGGGCTGCTTTATTATTTTAATTTTGTTCAGACTGAATATTTCAAGGAAGCTGACCCGGCACACAGAGCGGGAGCAATTCAAAAATTGGTGCCTCGCGCCCTTTGGTGGTTTAGATGGGGCGCTATGCTCACATTCCTATCTGGAGTAGCCCTTTTGGCTTATAAGGGTTCTGGTATAACTTACGCAATCACTATTGGATCAATCCTCGGAACTTTAATGTTTTTGAATGTCTGGCTTATAATCTGGCCTAACCAAAAAATCGTGATTGCCTCGGCAAACGCCGTTGCAGAAGGAAACGAGCCACTGCCGGAAGCAGCGGCCGCCGCACCAAAAGCTGCTTTGGCTTCGAGGACGAATACTCTTTTCTCGGCTCCGATGCTTTTCATGATGTTTGCATCGGGCCATCTGGTTTCAGACTCGATGAACCTTCTGGTTGCAGCAAGCGGAGCGAGTATAGCATCGGTTTTAGTGGTAATTATTCTGTTAGAGATTAATGCCATTTTTGGAAAGCAAGGACCACTTACAAGCGTCACTGGGGTAATTCACTGTAGCTTAGGGTTAACCGCGGTGCTTTATTTATTAATGGCTTTACTCTAAAAAGGCAGGATAGATCCAATTAAACGGGGCTTCTGAAGCCCCTTTTTTTTTAGGTTAATTGTAGTGAATGACAATCGGAAAACTATACCTTCTATAAAACCCGACCAAGTAGATGTCGCAAGTTATAGAAGAAACGCGAGGACCGATCCCCCTAAACAGAGTAACTTTAATGGGTTTTTGGTGTTTGTTATTGCACTAATGGCGATAATCATGGTTGTCGGCGGTTTTGTTCTATATGAAGTTCAACAGAACCTTGCGATTAGCAATCAGTTGCTTGACCAGGGCCAAAACAATATTAGAGATTTGGATACTCGCCTTTCTGAGACCGGCACCGATGTCTTGAAGACAACGCAAGATCTTTCTGATCAAGTAAAGTTGAACTTTACTGAGATAGATAAACTCTGGAAAGTTGCTCACAGGCAAAACAGGCCAGATATTCAAAAAAACTTAAGAGACATAGCACTGCTAAAGGAAAAAACTGCTGCGTTCGAGAAAAACGATTTGGAAAGATTAACGAAATTTGATGGGGCCTTGACAAAAATAGATTCGCTAAGTGCCAGAATTAAAGATGAAAACGAGGAAGTAATCACTGAAATTTCTTTCATTAAAGCTCAACTGGAGGACCAGCTTCTTAAACGAGAAGCAGATAAACGGGAGTTTTATTCCGTGGAAAAACAGATCGAGGAGCTCTCTGAGGCTATCAATTCAATAGACCAACACAGAAGAATTATTAATCAGAAGTTAGCGCAACTGCGAGATGATGTTCAAAGAATAGATGCTGAGTAATTAGCTGGACTTAAGATTCCACGTGTCTTTGATGTTGAGAGAAAACATCCGATTAGATATGTTTAAAATTACACCTTCGCTCGTTATTCTCTCTAGTTTTAGATTGGGTCTTAGATAGTCTCCTTCAAAATAGGTCACCCGTCCGATTTTAATTAACCTTAGATTTTTTTCATCAGCATAAATATGAGAGTCAATGTGAAAAGGTAATAACTCATTTCTAAGGTTTTCTGGAAGCGAAGCAAACGGTGGGACAATGAGTTCTTCTTGATATTCTCTGTGGCGAAATTCTTTAAGATCAGCTTGCTCAATTATGATCGAGCCATTAATTCCTAGGTCTTTTTTCGAGGTTGGGGTAGTTTGGCTAGTGTAACTGCTTGGAGCTGGGGAATTGGTGCTGGATGAGAATTTATGCCCAATAAGAAAGTATGCTGATGCGAAATTAACCGCTAAAATAATCGTTGTCCAAATAAACAATGTCTTGAAGTTTGCACGGGAATCTTTGTCCTCCCCAATTTTTGGACTGAAATTAGCGGAAGCGGATTCGTTTCTCTCTCTGTCTGATTTTTTTAAAGCGTCAAGAATATAAGACATACTAATAACTCAATTTTGGGACAGACTGAGAGTTGTAACTATTTAAATGTATCCAGGTTAGAGCGTCGACCACCCCGTTTTCAGATAGACCAGATAATTTCTGAAAACGCTTTACTTTTTTTGACATCTCCTCGGAGAAAATCACATTTTCATCGATTGGCGGCGTTTCCTCGTTAACTAGCGCTAATTGGATAGAGAGCCAATCGACGGTGGGTCCCTTTGCATGCAAACTTATTGGCCCATTGTAATTTGGAGGCATACGCCAGATTAAATCGATGTTGCCATCAAATATTTGAGAAAACTCGGAAACACTTAGTTGGTATTCTTTGTCTCCAGCAAATAAGAAAAAAGTTTCTCTATTTGCCCTCGCCACCGTAAAAAATTGTTGATTTAAAGACACTACAAAAGGTCTATCAATCTTGAAGATTTCATCTAAATCAATTAAGAAATTTACACATCGTAAACCAATCTTTTCGCTCAGAATGCAGCTATTAGTCTCCATATCCTCAAAAGAGATGCCCCAAACTGAGATCAGATCTCGTATGGCGCTCCCGAGTTTGTCGTGTCCCGAAAAGTCTTTTTTTTCTAAAATCTCAAGCTCTGTTTTTACTTTTTTATCTTTTATACCGGAAGAAGTCTCGTAAAAAGTCGGCAATGATTTAAATAAAAATACGGTTAGCAAGATTAGGGAACTCATACCAAGAACAAAAGGAAAAAAACCATTAGTCCGTTTCCGTTGGCGCTTGCCCTTGATTTCTTCCGAAGATTTTTCAACCATTTTTTTAGTTACCGTAGACCTGCTCTCGGTGTAGCAACCTAATAGAGCCCTGTCGCAAAGCAGATTTATTAACCGTGGAATTCCTTCGCTTTCTTGGAATATCTTTTTTGTCGCTTGTTTCGAGAACAATGCCTTATCGCAACCCGCTATGGATAGTCTGTGAATAATATAGTTTCTTGATTCTGATTCATCTAGCTCGGCAAGGTGATAGCGTGCCGTGATTCTTTGATTAAACTGTCTCAATTCTTTTTTGTTCAACTTTTCAGCTAACTCGGTTTGTCCCAAAAGAATTATTTGAAGAAGTTTTTTTTCGTTCGTCTCGAGGTTTGTGAGTAAGCGCAATTGCTCAAGCAATTCAGTTGAAAGATTTTGAGCTTCATCTATCAAAAGTATCGGTTTTTTATTTTTAGAATGACAGGCGAGCAGGTAATTATTTAGCTTATCTAATAGATCTTTTAGTTTTATATCTTTGGCTATCTTTATCTTAAACTCTTGGCAAAT
>CAJWLI010000029.1 GCA_913043075.1 uncultured Gammaproteobacteria bacterium | reverse complement strand
TATCCTTTGTGTCCATGGTTGGCCCGAACTCTGGTATTCCTGGCGTCATCAGATAACTAAGTTTAGCGAGATCGGATTCAAGGTCTGCGCTATGGATGTCCGAGGTTATGGGGAGAGTTCCAAGCCCTTGGACGTTCCTTCTTATTCTTTAAAAAATTTAGCCTCTGACGTCGCCGCTGTTGCGGCTAACTTAAGCGACGAGCCTGTGGTGCTTTTTGGCCACGACTGGGGCGCCCCGATCGTTTGGCACACCGCATTGTTGCATCCAGATAGAGTCAGAGCAGTCGCAGGGCTGAGCGTGCCCTACACTCCCGGCACTGAGTTGTCGTTCCTTGATCTTGCTGAGCAAATTTATCAGGGTCGTTTCTTTTACCAAAAGTATTTTCAGGAAGAGGGCGTTGCCGAGCGGGAGCTGGAAGCGGATCCCGAACAATCGCTTAGAAAAATATACTTCTCCTTGAGCGGTGATGCGCCATTGGATGATTGGCTTAAAGAGAAATCAGAGACAAAACTACTGCTTGATGAACTTGATTCGCCTGATCCTTTTCCTGATTGGCTTTCTGATTCTGACCTGCGGATTTATGCTGAAGCCTTTGAGAGGGGCGGGTTTCGAGGGCCCTTAAATCGTTATCGAGCGCAGCGAATTGACTTAGAAGAGCTCAAATCTTTAAGGGGACTTCAAATTAAGCAGCCGGCCTGCTTTATAGGAGGAGAAAGAGATTCGGTGCGGCACTTTGTGCCCAGAATGGATCTATTCAGCGGCGCTGGAAATGGCTGCGATGATTATCGTGGCACGACAATTATTAGCGGCGCCGGTCACTGGGTCCAGCAAGAGCGTCCTGCAGAAACTAACGAAGCGCTCGAGCGATTTTTATCAGATCTATAGCCTTAACCAAAAGCTAGTAATTGATTGCGTTTATGAGGGACGCAGATTTCGAGGCGGGTTATTCTTCTTTTACTTCAAGTTCTTCCCATTTTTTCATCAAGTCTGAGAGTTTGGATTCAAGCGATTTAATTTCCGCATAGACCTCAGCCTGCTGTTCTTGTGGGTTCTTAAAAAAAGTTGCTTTGGATGTTTGTTCATGGAGGGCTTCAAGTTGTTGTTCTGCCAGATCAATGTCTTCGGTAACTTTCTCTATGGCACGTTTCTTTTTTTGAGCGACCGATTTTCGTTTTTTGCGTTCAACGTAGTCGCTGGAACCATCGATTGTATTCGATATCTCTCTCGGCGGTGATTTTGTTGCTGCCTTCCAGCTCGAGTAGCCGCCAATGTGTTCGACTAGCTTTCCGTTGCCCTCGAAGACCAAGAGGCTTGATACAACATTGTCTAAAAAAGCACGGTCGTGGCTAACCAAAATGACTGTTCCGTCGTATTTGATCAACAAGTCCTCCAGCAACTCAAGGGTTTCGATATCCAGGTCGTTCGTTGGCTCATCCAAGACAAGGAGGTTCGCCGGCAAAGCAAACAATTTCGCTAGCAGTAGTCGGTTTTGTTCGCCCCCAGAGAGCGTTCGAATTGGCGCCCTTGCTTGTTCAGAGCTGAATAAGAAGTTCTGGAGGTAGCTAACAATGTGGATTTCTCTCTCACCGATAGTAATGAAGTCTCGGCCGTCGGAGAGAAAATCAAATACTGTCTGATTTTGATCGATTTGCGCCTTGTCCTGATCAAAATAGCTTACTAGGAGCTTGGTGCCTGTTTTGATCGTTCCTTCATCAGGTTCTAACTCGCTTAAAAGCAGCTTCACTAATGTTGATTTTCCGCAGCCATTGCTTCCCAGCAAACCAATCCGGTCGCCTCTCTGAATAATCAGGTCAAGGTCTCGTATGATTATCTCTCCGCCGAGACTTTTTTCGAGGTTTGTTACTTCTTTGACTATCTTCCCTGAGGGTATGCCTGAGTCCGCAGCGAGCTTTAGCCTTTTGATGTCTATCCTCTTTTTTCTTTCAGCGCGCAACGCCTCCAATGCTCTAACGCGCCCTTCATTTCGAGTTCTTCTGGCTTTTATTCCCTGCCTTATCCAAGACTCTTCTTTTTTAAGTTTTTCATCGAACTGTCGATTATGTTCCGCTTCGATTTCAAGGGCTTTGTCTCTCCGGCCAATAAATTCTGAGTATCCGCAGTCATGCTTTATTAGCTTGCCTCTATCGATTTCTAATATCCCAGTGCAGGCCCTCTCCATTAATCTTCTGTCATGACTCACGAAAAGAATCGTTCCTTTGAACGCTGACATAATAGATTCTAGCCACGTGATTCCCTCGATATCCAGATGGTTGGTGGGCTCGTCTAAGATCCAGATATCTGGTTCTTGAACAAGCGTCTTGGCAATAGACACTCTTTTTAACCAACCCCCTGACAGTTCTGACAATCTTTTTTCTGAGGGTAAATTTAAACGGTCGAGAATGGCCTCCACCTTGTGCGTGACCGACCAACCGCCCATTTCTTCGATTGAGTTTTGAAGCTCATTAAGTTTTTCATTCTTCGCCTTATCGGCCTTGATAGTTTGAGCTAAGACTTGATATTCCGAGATTACTTTTCCGAGCTCGTCAAATACTGAGCTAACCGCGGTGAAAACACTTTCTTCTGTGGCAATCGGCAATTGCTGAGGCAGGCTAACGAACTTTAAATCTTTTTCTGTCCAGATCTCTCCGCCGTCATTTTTTAACTCTCCACTGATTAGCTTCAGCGTCGTAGATTTCCCTGCTCCATTTCTGCCGGCTAACGCTAAATGCTCCCCGTGATGCACAACCAGATCTGCTCCGCTAAGGATTTCGTCCTTGCCGAAAGCGATGGATACATTTTTGAAGGTAGCAATTGGCATAGCCCTAAAGTCTAGCACGAGAGCTTAATTTCCGCTCACGACTTGGTTATGTTCGCGAAGCAAATAAGTGTTAAAACTGCTCGAAGAATTGAAGAGGTAAATTTTTTAAAGGGTTATCTTTTCTGGACGTTACCCCATCTGAATTAATCGACCCATCGAGAATTGGGCCTCTAGAGTTTGGTTGTATCGGTCCACGCATTTATGTGAGATCCTGCTAAACATTAATAAATGAAGGAGAGGGAGAAGGTTTCATGGCAAGGCTACCGCTTGTGGATGTAGAGAAAGTAACCGATCCTGAAATACTAGGAATTTTCGCTTGGGTTACAGAGATGGAGGGCAAGGTTCCCAACCATTTTGCGGTCGAGCTAAATTTTCCCGAATTGATGAAGAGTAAGCTTGGTTTCACAAAGACGCTTTGGGAGACCGGTGAGCTCTCTATGGAAGAGATTCAGCATGTGGGCATCGTTGTGTCACGAGCGAACGGATGCCCATACTGTACTGGCGCTTTCTGTACGATACTGGTTCACGGGCTAGGTGAAGATAAGTCGAAAGCAAAGGAGTTGGTCTCTAAGGGGCCCTCTGCTCTGGTAGCGAAGTCGCGACTAAAACTCATCACCGAATTCGCTGAGAAAGTGAACAATAGCCCGGGAGAAATAACGGACGAAGACATCAAAATTCTTAAGGATATAGGGTTGAGCGATAAGGGAACAATTCAGTTAATCCATTTGGTGAGCGATTTTGCTTCATACAACAGGCTGAACCTCGCGCTGGATACGGATTATGATTACGACTCGTTTGGTTTCGGGGAACTATAAGAAGATTTTTTTGTCTTGGTGCTTGCGGCTGACAGATGACCCAAGGTGTTTTGAAGCTATAGATTAAGCAGATAAGCTGGGCCTCTGCCATAGAAAAACTTATCCGGAAAGAAGTAGAAGGGAGTGCGATGAAAAAAAAATGGTTAATTGGTGGAATTGTATTGACGATATTTGTCTTGGGGTGGGCCAACAGGACAACACTGGCGTTTTTGGTTGTTCCGCTTTTTTTGGATTCGGAGGAATCAGCACTGCCCAATGCGGCACTCACGTCCTCTGGGGTGACAACGGCGTCGGCATTTAAGACCTATAAAAATGCGGTTGTACCGTCCCAATCACAAATGAAAGGGTTTTTTCAGGGTGACACGAAGTCCCCAATACTGATGTTGAATCTTCTAAAATTTAAAGACAAAGCAGTTTATGAAGACGGAAGACAAACAACTTTGAGTGGCAAAGAAGCTTACGACATCTATGCGGACGAAGTCCGGGGGCATCTCAAGAAGGTAGGTGGAGAAATTGTACTGGGAGGAGAAATAACTCGGTTGATGTTAGGCCAAGTGGAGGATCTTTGGGACGTTGCGGCAGTGGCAAGATACCCCAGCAGAGCAGCAATGCTCAAAATGATGATGGACAGTGAGTATCGGGAAAGCGAGGAGCATCGATCCGCGGGTCTAGAAGGACAGCTCAACCTAGAAATAAAGGGCTTTTCGGAGATCTTGAAGGGTGAATAAGCTTTTTCCGATGGTTGCCAAGAACGAATTTAAAGGTTCTCGGATAAGCCTTTGGGCGTTTATTTTTTTTACCGTATTGATGACAGGCCGATCTATCGCGCATTTCTTCTTTCCTGAATACGCGTTCCATGAAATCGCCAATTTTGCGTTAATTTCGGGCCAACCCGATCCAATGGTTCTGTTTTATCGGCTTTTCTCCTTGTGGGGTTTGGCTCAATTTATTTTTTGTCTTGTCTGCTGGTTAGTAATTTTTCGTTATCGTGCTCTGATCCCGATAATGTATCTATTCTGGCTTATTGAGTGGATGGCTCGAACGGCCTTCCACATAATTTCGGCAAGCGGCAATGCGCCCCGGGAAACATACACAAATGGCATGACCCCTGGGGTATCGATGGCACCACTTGTCGTTGGGCTTTTGGTTGTTTTATTCTTTCTTTCGCTGAAAAGTACTCGATAAGGGGGCGGTCATTAAACAATTTCAAACCTTCAAAACTGATTTAAGGCGGACTCGGATAATAGAAAACCATATGCATTCTCCTGTTGAGGGAAATGATGTCGTTGTAAAGATCCAAAGTTTTGCTTTCACGGCCAATAATTTAACCTACGGAGTCGCAGGAGATGCGATTGGTTATTGGAAATTTTTTCCTGCTCTAGATAATGAATCTGGGAATTGGGGTTGCATTCCAATGTGGGGCTTTGCCGAGATCACTTACTCCAGAGATCCAAAACTTTTGGTTGGAGAGAGGATTTTCGGTTACTTCCCTGCCGCTGATTATTTGACGTTAAGACCTTCTAAAGTTACGGATCAGGGCTTCTTTGATGGAAGTTCTCACCGCATCGAGCTCCCTCCCGTTTATAACAACTACGTTAGGCTCTCTGGCGAGGATAACTATGATCCAGCCATGGACGATATTAGAGCCCTTTTGTTCCCGTTGCATGTTACGTCTTTTTGTTTGTGTGATGCGCTTGTAATGCGGTCGTATCACGGAGCGACGCAAGTCATTGTAGTCAGTGCTTCGAGCAAGACGGGTATAGGCCTTGCCCAAGGTCTAGCAGACGAACAAAATCCTCCTAGGATTGTTGGTCTTACAGCTCAGAAGAACGTCAGTTTTGTCAGAGACTTAGGTTGTTATAATCAAGTTCTTTCTTATGATGATATCGACAAGCTGGATCTCGATCTCCGCTCCGTCGTTGTGGATATGTCAGGGAATAAGAAACTTTTAGGTTCTCTTAATACCATACTGGGAGATCAATTGATGAAGTGTCTCACGGTTGGTATGACCCATTGGGATCAGGTTGATGTCGGTGAAGGTTTTCCAGATCAACCGATCTCAAAAGAAAAGACAGAGTTCTTTTTTGCTCCTGCTCATATTCAAAACCGAATAGGTGATTGGGGCAGGGCAGGCTACCAGCAAAGAACTGAGGCTTTTATGAAAGGAAGAGGAAAGCAAAGTCGAGATTGGATGAATGTCAAAGAGATATCTGGGTTAGAAAGTTTTGCTAAATTATACAGCCGCCTTGTCGCTGGTGATTTAGTTCCCAGTGAAGGGATAATTGTTAAAACCTAGTTGTCCTGTATAAGAAAAGCATGCCTATTGAAGGCTTCTGCGTTAAGCGAGGATAAAGTAAAAAAGGATAATCCTTTGAATGATAATGTAAGGTTTGAATATACGCCCACAGATAAGGCGCCAGTGCCTGAGCTGGGCACGAATAGAATCCCCGTGGATCGTTACACTGATCCAAAATATATAAGCTTAGAAGACGAGAAGATCTGGTCAAAGACCTGGCTGCTTGCTGGCGTAGAAAGCGACTTACAAGAAACTGGGAGTTACTTTGTTTTTGAGAATCTCAGGGAATCTTTTCTTATCACTAGAGCAGCGGATGGTGGCCTTCGAGCCTTTTATAATGTTTGTCAGCACAGAGGGAACCGTTTGAAACCAGTCGGTTGCGGGCATGCAACGCAACTTACCTGCGCTTTTCACAGATGGTCTTGGAATCTGGATGGTTCGCTCCGCTACGTGCCCGAAGCCGATGATTTTCCCCAGGGCACCCCAGCGTCTGAACTCGGTCTGGTGTCTGTCAAATGCGATACCTGGGGAGGTTTTGTTTGGATTTCAATGGATCCCGACATTGAGCCTCTAGAAGAATATCTCGGCGTGGTTCCAAAGCATTTAGCCCCCTATGAGTTTGAGGAAATGGTCTTAGTTTCTGATGAGACCATCGAATGGAACTGCAACTGGAAAACCTCAGTGGATATCTTCTCAGAGACTTATCATGTGCGCGGGGTTCATCCGGAATCAGAATTTATTGCTGATGACGTTAACGTACAGATGGATGTTTATGGCCGGCACTCGCGTTTTATTGCGCCCATGTATATTCCTAGTCCCAGAAAGATTGATGAGACTAAGTCTTTAAACGAGGTAATGAATGACTACCTAAAATCCGAGGGTTTTCCTGTTCAGGATTTTAAAGGTGATGTGACCACTTTAAGAAGTGCGGTTGCTTCCCATAAACGAAAAATGTCAGAGGAGACTGGCCTTGATTTCTCTCAACTAACCGACGATCAACTGACGGCCGATTACCATTACAACGTCTTTCCGAACATAACATTTAATCTCTTTGGCGAGCAAATGTGGATGTTCAGACATCGACCTCATCCAACGGATACCGATAAGATGTACTTTGATCGCATGATTTTCAATCGTGTTCCGAAAGGAGAGACGAAAGCTGATTCAAACGCTGGAGCGGTTGATCTTTTTGTTGAATTAGGAGATCAAGTGCTAGAGGGTCGGCCGGAACATTCGTTTTATCGTCACGGGGACAGATCATCCGGTTTGCTTTTAGATCAAGATGCGTCATGCCTCCAGGGGGTGCAGGAGGGTCTTCACTCAAGAGGTATGAGAGGGCTTTGGATATCTAATCATGAGATTAGAATAAGAAATTTTCATCATTGGTGGGAAAAATATATCGGTCGCTAAGACTGGTTCAATTCTATGATTCAATCTTTCGGAAGGCTTCTAAAAGCGGAATGGCGCCTTTATCTGCACAATAAGATGAATAAGCGTGGGGTCGTCGATCCCATTGCGCAAACGTTTCACGTTGTGCCCAACGTCTTTGCTGACTCTATGTTAAAGGAGCTGCTCGCAGAGCTAGGCCAGCTAAAAAGCTGTTGGGTTCGAGGTGATAATGAGTGGCGGCGAGGTTTTGCTATTGGGGGGCATGAATTAAAGGAGTTCATCAAAGGGGAGTGGTTAGATTATTTGAATTCAAGCGATTTTAAGTCGAGAGTCCAGGAAGCGACGGGCATTCCGTCCCTCGAGTATGTATCAGTTAAGGATACTAATCGGATTAGTCTTTTACTTTATAAAGGAGTTGACGGTGGGGATGGTATCGACTGGCACGTGGACGGGAGCATTTATTTGGGAGAACGTTGGGCCGGTATTATTACACTGGTAGAGAAAACGGGCGAAGATTCCGCGAAGTTAGAATTAGAGCAAAATGGTTCTGTGGCCCCGTTTCCGAAGAAAGAATTGACGAACTCCTTGGTACTTTTTAGAGGTGATCATATTAGGCATCGGGTTCGGCCTATGCTTGATGGTGAAGAACGAATCGTAATAAGCCTTCTTTTTTCTGACTGGCCTCGAATGACACTTAATCCATTTCTTAGGCTCTATCAATCGAAAGTCAATAAAGCTTTTTACAATAATCCAAGGCTGTAGTCGTCGGAAGGTATCAGCCCCGCTGATATGGGCGCCAGATCAAGGTAAGTCGACCGAGACCGCAAAAAAACAATAGATCTCTATGTAACTGAGCGCGCTTGCTTGTATGCACCCAATGATGGAATTGAGGCAACTGCAACGGTTGCGATTACCACTAGAGATAACAAGAGAACGCTATTCGTTGAGAAAATGTTTGCTTCGACGTAAAGACCAAAGTTGGCGGAAAGCTTCTCTTTTGTCGCACCAAGACATAGCAGTAAACACGCGGATCCAATTAGGATACTAAAGCCGCAGATGATAAGCGCCTCTAACTGAATCAAAACGAATAGAAAGCCCGGTGACGCTCCAATTGCTCTAAATAGCTTGATCTCTTGCTCCCGCTCTCTCATAGATGCTAAGAGCATCGCTGCAAGACCCAGCAATGCTGAGAACAATATCAGATAGGAGATGAGCTGAAGAACACCCTCTAAAATATTGATCATCTCCCAAAGCTCAGCTAACGCAACACCCGGGAGGATCGCCAATAGCGGCTCTTGGGAGAATTCATTTATTTCTCTTTGCACCTCGAAGGTAGTCATCCTGGATTTTAGTCCTAGGATAAAAGCTGTAACACTTTTTATAGCGAGATCTTCTTGCACAAGCGAGTTCACTTCCGGCCCCGACTTTCGAGATCCCGGTTGCCAGTCTAGGTGAATAGCTTCAATGCCCTGAAGGCTTACATGGAGAGTTTGATCAACAGGCGTTCCGGTCGGAGCAAGGATCCCAGAGATTCGAAATGGTTTGTCATCATGCATGCTGAAGCTGGTTTTTCCAATCCCGTGAGCTAGCGTTATCTGATCACCAATGCCATAGCCAAGATTTTTTGCCACTTGAGAACCTAAAACCACATCGAAAAGATCATGGAAAGGTTTCCCGTTTGCAAATTTCAGATTTCTTTTTTTCCCATAACTATAGTGCTCAAAATAGCTGAGGGTGGTTCCCATGACACGATATCCCTTGTGGCTGTCTCCCAATGAGATCGGAATTGCCCATTTAACTCTGTCATCTGCAGTAATATCCGAATACGATTCCCAAGATACATTGTTAGTTGCCGAACCTATTCTAAAAACCGAATACAGGAGAAGGTTTGCCGAGCCAGTCCTGGCTCCGACAATAAGGTCTGCACCTGAGACGGTGTTGTAAAAGCTTTCTTTGGCTTGGGTCCGAATATGCTCTACCCCCAATATTACAAAGATACTTACGGTCATTGCTAAACACGTCAAGACAACTGATCCTCGACGACTAATGAGGCTTTTGAAAGCGAGCCCGAGGAAAACCATCAGTTTGTTTTTCCCTGATTTATACCAGCCAATGCTTCGGCTCGATTAAAATGCGGGCGCAGAGATAGGTCGTGGCTGACAAAGAGCAGCGTCGTGTCTTGCTCATTAATGAGATCTAACAGCACTGACATAAATTGATTCCTGTTTTCTTCATCGAGAGACGAGGTGGGTTCGTCCGCTATCAGGAGTCCCGGCTTCTTAATAAGAGATCTTGCTATAGCAACTCTTTGTTGCTGCCCTATGCTCAATTTTCTTATAGGCTTGGCGCAGTCTGATTTGCTGAGGTTCAGTTCACTGAGGAGATTTTCTATTTCTTGCTTAGATCCTTTGGGCTTGGCATCTTGGGAGAAATAAAGCGATAGATCTACATTCTCATAGGCGTTCAAAAAAGGGAAAAGGTTGAAGCTTTGAAAAACATAGCCTACGTTGTTCGCTCGAAACCGGTCTCGTTCTCGTTCGTTCATTTTATCTAAGCGCTCTCCCATTACCTCTAGCTTGCCTTCAGAAGACCGGAGGATGCCACTAATTAGGTTTAGAAGAGTTGACTTCCCTCCACCCGATGGCCCGTGCAAAAGCACTTTTTCTCCTTTAGCAATATTCCATCGGGGGATATCTAGTAAAGTTTCGTTGCCTTTTTTATCGTAGGCATAACGCAGGTTTTCGATGTTTACTGTCATTTTTTTAAAGATCAGCCTTAAAAGACTAGTGACTTTAATATGATATACTGTTTTAAACGAGTAGCTCAATTTTCAATTCGGCGAAGGAAGTTGAACACCAAAATCGATCTAAAAGCTTTAACGTTAGCGACGGGAATTTTTTTATCGGCCTGCGGGGCAGAAAAGGGCAATGAAGTCGCTTCCGTAAAACCCCACGAGGGGTTTGTTCCTGGAATTTCAGTCGAGAAACCTGAAACTAGCGGCTCGAGTGAAGTCTTCGATAATGAGGAGACGGAACTTGGGTACTCATCTATTGGTTGGGATGATCTTATTCCAAAAGAGGAATTGGAAATTCTCTTGAACCCGCCTGAATACTTAAATGATATTGTCGAAGGTTCCGATCAAGATGTGCTTGGCAAATCTAGCGGCGGTGCTGGAACACTGGCCGCTGATGACATGTATCAGCAAGCGCTTAACTCAGTAAATGTCAGAAAAGAAATTGACGGTCAAGCCGTCCGAGTTCCAGGATTTGTTGTGCCGCTCGAATTCGATGACAATCAAGTCATCACACAATTTTTTTTGGTTCCATACTTCGGCGCCTGTATTCACATGCCGCCACCTCCACCTAATCAGATTATTTTAGTGAATTACTCGACAGGGCTTGAGATGGATGCTCTTTACGATCCTATCTGGGTTTCCGGGATGCTTAAAGTTTCTATGACTGAAAATAATTTAGGAAGGTCTGCGTATTCAATGGATATGCACATCTTTGAGCCCTACATTTAGTTCATATTGCATCAATGGATCCAATTTGGCTTCCTAGCTTTTTTTGTAAGACTTTTCCCGCCAAATTTTTTCAAACTGCGCTGAGCTTATATGTCTAATTCAGATCTAGGCGTCTGTTTGACGCGGTAAGTTGCATAGCACCTTGCCCTGTTTCACCAACCCAAAGCGCTTTAACTTTTTCTAATCCTGAGAACAAACGGAAAAAATTTATTTCAATGTAGCTTAAATCGCTATTGTTTTCACAAGAGAAGCTATAACGAGCAATGATATCTGCGTGGCTCGTTTCGGTTTCGTGTTCGTGAGCATGCTCGTCCTCATGTTGATGCTCCGCTTCATGGTCA
>CAJWLI010000028.1 GCA_913043075.1 uncultured Gammaproteobacteria bacterium | reverse complement strand
CCGAATCTTTCGCTATATTGGGCACATCGGGCTCTGGAAAAACTACCCTTTTGAGCTTGCTAGCAGGACTCGATCTTCCCTCCAAAGGAGAGGTTTGGATTAAAGGGACCGAAATCACTCAGTTGAGCGAAGAGGATAGAGCCAATGTCCGCCTCAATCAGGTGGGTTTTGTTTTTCAGGGATTCCAGCTTTTGGCAAATTTGACTGCGTTAGAGAATGTAATGTTGCCATCTGAGCTTAGGGGAGATAAGGATGCTGAAGAGAGGGCACTGGCACTTTTAGATCGTGTTGGCTTATCAAAAAGAGTCAATCACCAACCGAATCAGCTTTCTGGGGGAGAGCAACAAAGAGTTGCAATTGCGCGGGCCTTCGCTTCCTCAGCAGGTATTCTTTTCGCCGACGAGCCAACAGGAAATCTAGATTCAGCGACAGGCGCAAGGGTAATTGACATTATGTTCGAATTGAACAGAGAGCTGGGCACCACTCTTGTGCTTGTGACTCACGACCAAATGCTGTCAAAGTATTGTGATCGGAGCTTGAGGCTTGAATCGGGGGTTGTGGTTTCATGAAATTTTTAGAAAACACATAGCGGGTATTTTTTGTTTAATCTAAAAGCGATTCTCCGTTTTGTTAAAAAAGATTTTGTTACTGGCGAGCTGAATTTACTGTTGGTTTCGCTTGTGATCTCTGTGGCGGCGGTTTCAACAATTACCCTGTTTTCAGATAGACTTCAGCAGGCTTTGTTGCTTGAATCTTCTTCTCTTTTAGCAGCTGACCTTGCTATTTCCTCTGATGAACCTATAAACGAGAAGGAAGCGTTCTTTCAAGCAACAAGAGAGTCTGGCGTTTTGACTTCAAGAACAGCTAGTTTCGTAACAATGATGTTCTTCGAGGAGAAGACACAATTGGTGTCAGTTAAGGCTGTGGACGAGGCCTATCCCTTGAGAGGGGTTCTGCTGTCCGGGAATGAGCCTTTTGGGCAAGCTGAAGAAGCGACATTGGGCCCCCGGCCTCATGAAATCTGGCTCGAAAGTCGTTTGTTTCCCTCACTGGACGTTGATATTGATGATGAGGTCGAAATCGGTTCAGCAGTGCTCACGGTCTCGAAGGTTTTAGTGCGTCTACCGGATAGTTTTGGGGTTTATGGGAGCGCTGCTCCAAGAGTTCTAATCAATGTCGCTGATCTAGATCGTACAGAGGTGATTCAGCCTGGTAGTAGAGTAAATTTCAGATGGCTCTTTGCTGGAGATCCTAAGGTTATAAAAGAAATTCAAGAAGATATTGCCCTATATCTTCCGGAGTCTATGCGCATTCTAACCCCAAAAAATTCTTCTGAGAGCTTAGGCGAAGCCATTAGCAGAGGAGAGAGAATTCTTTTGTTAGGAAGCTTGTTAACCGTTATTTTGTGCGGGATTGCGACTTCTTTTGCAGCAAAGAGATATGTAGATAGGCACTTAGGCCATATCGCGATTTTAAAGACACTGGGAGCATCGCCCAGGTTTGTTAAGAAAATCTTCCTTATCCAGTTTTCTTTGTTTTCGGTTTTGGTTGGTCTTCTCGGGTGCGCGGCAGGTTACGGTGTGCAAGAAATAATTTTCAACTCTTTGAGTCCAATATTCGATTTTGCTTTGCCTCAACCGGGGCCCAAGCCAATTGTTGTTGGATTCTTTATGAGTTTTTTTTGTCTTTTTAGTTTTGCATTTTTTCCTATTCTAGCACTGAGTAATACTCAGCCAATGCGTGTGCTGAGGAAAAACAATGAGCTTTATCGGAATGATTACCGAACTTATGTCCTCGGGGCGATTGGTATCTTTTTGCTCATGGCCTTATTTTCTTCAGATTTGTCGTTAACGCTCGTACTTTTTTTTGGGGTTTCGATCACTGCAATTTTTTTCTTTCTGATAGTCCTCCTAATGATTAGAAGCACAGGCAGGTTGAGTGCCCGAGCAGGGAGTGTCTGGCGACTCGCTTTGTCCGGGATAAAAAAAAGAGTAGTCCAAAGCAGCGCGCAAGTCCTTGTTTTCGGTCTCGCGATCATGATGTTTTTAGTCCTGTATATTCTCAGAACAACGCTAGTCGAAGATTGGGAGAGGAATATTCCGGAAAACGCTCCCAATCATTTTGTTATCAATATATCTAATACAGAGATCGACGAGGTCCAAAAAAAATTAGCTGATTTCTCAGTAGAACCAAGAGAGTTTTTTCCGATGATCCGGGGCTTGATTACCCATTTAAATGAGCAGTCTACGACTAAAGATACAAATACGAGTCGGTCCATGAATCCAGAAGGCACTCGGATACGCGAAGCACGAAACCTAACTTGGACGAGTAAACTCCCGGTTGGGAACTCAATAATTAGCGGGGAATGGTGGCCAGAGGATTACGACGGGCCTCCGCTTCTGTCGGTGGAGGAAGAGTTTGCCGCGCGAAACAATTTGAGTGTCAAAGATAACGTAACCGTGCGAGTTCAGGGCAGCTTTTTAGATGCAGAAGTCTCAAGCATTAGATCAGTTGATTGGGACAACTTCCAACCGAATTTTTTTCTGATATTCTCTCCAGGATCCCTGGACGAATTTTCTTCTACCTACATGACGAGTTTTTTCCTAAAACAAGACCAGAAGTTATTGCTTAATTCGTTGTTAAAAGACTCTCCGTCACTAACAGTTTTAGAGTTAGATAAAATCATAGAAACGATAAAATTAATTATCCGATACGTCGTTCTCGCTGTAGAGAGTTTATTAATCCTAATGTTCTTCGCTGCGGTAGCCGTTTTAGTATCTAGCCTTTACGCTTCAATGGACGATCGGCTTAGGCAGCATTCTCTTATAAGAGCTCTCGGCGCGAGTCGACAACAAATTTTCGGCAGCCTTTTTTTAGAGTTTTTAGTGATCGGCTTTTTGTCGGGACTCACTGCCTGCATAGGGGCAGAAATAATTGTTTTAATCTTGGATGTAGGAATTTTTGAAATAAATCATCGGCCGAATTTTAGCGTCCTCTTGTCGGTTCCATTAATTAGCTCTCTATTAGTCTCAATAATGGGGATGATATTTGTGCGCCACATTATTTTTCTTCCTCCGTCCCAGGTGCTCAACGATCATTAGACCCTTCAAAAATTTCTAAATTATTCCTTATACCAAGTGCCATCTGTGTTTTTCCTCATCCACAGTTGAGAATACCAAAAGTAACGATCTTTATAACGAAGTGTACAGTTGTAACGAGATCTGCCGACGGGTAGTTCTTGCTTTGGTTTTATCAAAATTTCAGTATTAGAAGTTCTACTTACTTCCATTATACCGCCTGGACCAAAGCAGTTTACATTCTCTACCCGTATTGAAGGATCAGTGAATTCCAGTAGCAGCGTGGGCGAGAGGTTTTCTGTGATCAGAGGCGGTTGATATCTGGTTTCTAAGGGCATCGCTAAGCTCCCAAGCTTATCTTTTAGAGCTTGGATGCCGGTATAAGCGCCTGCAAGCGGGAACCGCGGAAGTATTAACGGGTCTGAATCGGGACCTATGGCTCCGCTTTGTTGACCGAAGCCTATCATTCCTAATTTTCTGATTATATCCCGCACCTCTTTATTGTATTCTCCGTAAGGGTAGGCGAAAACTCCAGAATTGTGCCCCTTGGTATTGAGTATCTCTTTGGCTGTAATTATTTCTGATTCAACTCTAGCCAGCCACTCTGCCTCAATTTCGTTGTCACCGCGCCGGACCAGATGAGCGTGAGAATGGGTATGATTGCCGATCGTTGCCCCATTTTGCTTTAAATAGTACAGATCCTCCCAGCTTAAGTAGCTTTTGCTTATCCCGACAAACTTTGTAGACACAAATATAGTGAATGGCCAATCTCTTTTCTTTAAAAGGGGGAGAGCGTTGGTTAGTATGTTCTTGTAGCCGTCGTCAAAAGTTATAGCGACCTTTTTGTTTAAAGTGAACGAAGCTAAAGATGTTTGGACGAGATTTTCGAGAGGAACGACTTGGTACCCGTTCTCTTCGATTGTCTTTAGATGACGCTCAAACTGGGCTGTTGTTATGCTCGTTAACGCGGGAGTGTCGTCAGCGACATGATGGTATAGCAAAACTACCCCGCTGAAAGACGGTTCTGGGAGAGCAAAAAGCACGAGAAGCATAAATGTTTTAAAAAGATTTGAATTTGGAAAACAAAAACTCAGAGGTTTTTTCTCAAATATAGATATGGGCAATCTTCGTTTAGAAAAAAATAAGCTTAACAAAAAGCTTAGACGTTCTGTCGCTAAAGCAATCTCGGATTTCAATATGATTGAAGATGGCGACAGGGTTTTAGTCTGTCTATCTGGCGGAAAAGATTCTTTTACCATGCTGGATATCCTGCTTAGTCTTCGGGATCATGCTCCGATTAACTTTGAGATATTAGCTTTTAACCTTGATCAAAAACAGCCCGGATTTCCTGAGCGTGTGCTTCCGGACTATTTAAAACAGCGAGACGTTGAATTCGTGGTGCTCGAGGAAGACACTTACTCACTGGTTGTCGATATGGTTCCCAAAGGGAAGACTTATTGCGGCTGGTGTTCTAGATTTAGACGAGGAATCATTTATAGGTACGCAAAAGACAATAATTTTTCAAAGATCGCGTTGGGCCATCACCGTGACGATATCATAGAAACTTTGTTCTTAAATATGTTCTATGGGGGGAAGCTAAAAGCCATGCCGCCAAAGCTTTTGAGCGATGACTCTGCAAATGTCGTTATTAGGCCATTAGCTTATTGTAGAGAAAAGGATATTGTTCGATACGCAGAAATGTGTGAGTTCCCTATAATTCCTTGCGATCTTTGCGGCTCTCAAGAGGGCTTGCAACGCGCGACCATAAAGAAGATGCTCCAATCTTGGGACAAGCAGCACCCAGGCCGGATAGAGACTATTTTTAAATCAATCCAATCTCTGGTCCCATCACATCTTCTAGATGAGTCAAAATTTGATTTCAAGGATCTTGCAAAAACCCAATCAAAAATCTCGCTAGTCCAGCTTGATGATCGAGAATATTCGATCCCAGATTAATTGAATTAGGAACAGGTCATGATAATTCCTTGGGATAAGCTTTCCGGTCCCGCTCTAGAGGGTATCATCGAGGAATATGTCTCGAGAGAAGGCACCGATTATGGGCAAAGCGACTTCTCCCTTGATCAAAAAAAATCGGATATCAAAAAGCAGCTCGAGAGGGCAGAAGTTCAAATTACTTTCGATCCTGAGTCAAAGACTTGTTCAATAATCCCCATTGTCTGAGAGGAACTGCTAGAGTAGGATCAACGTGAGGAAGGGTTTGGGGTGATTTTAGAATGAGAGTATTTTTATTTGCTTTGCTAGCGGTAGGGTTCGGGATTACTTTTATATTTGGCTATCCGTTTCAAAGCGTAATTACAGATAACTCCTCATCCGAGAAAACTGGACCGGATCTTACGAGACTTGAATCAATCCCAGCTGGCGCAATCGATGGTGAAAGAATCATCGATGCGGATCGAGAGCCTGGCAGCTGGCTCTCTCACGCAAGAACATACGACGAACAGCGATTTAGTCCGCTCTCCCAAGTTAACGCAGATAATGCAGGTCAACTAGGTCTGGCTTGGTACTTTGATACTGGAACTGACAGAGGGCTTGAGGCCTCCCCCATAGTGGTAGATGGAGTAATGTATAGCACGGGCTCTTGGAGCGTGGTCTATGCAAATGATGCAGTGACAGGAGAATTGATTTGGAAATACGACCCTAAGGTCCCCAAGAGTTGGGGAGCAAACGCTTGCTGTGATGTGGTCAACAGAGGAGTGGCTGTTTGGAAGGGCAGGGTCTTCGTGGGAACCATCGACGGGCGGTTGGTCGCTCTTGATGCTGAGACCGGAGGGGAGTCTTGGACAGTTAATACGATCGATCGATCTAAGCCCTACACAATAACTGGAGCCCCCAGAGTAATCAAAGACAAGGTGATTATAGGAAATGGGGGTGCTGAATACGGAGTGAGAGGTTACGTAACCGCTTACGATCAAGAAACTGGTGATCAGATTTGGAGATTTTACACAGTTCCAGGCGATCCCTCTGAGCCATTTGAATCCGAAACCATGGCCCAAGCGGCTAAGACTTGGACAGGGAAATGGTGGGAAATGGGCGGCGGAGGTACTGTTTGGGACTCCATGGCTTATGACCCAGAGCTGGATCTGCTTTACATAGGGGTGGGGAACGGATCTCCCTGGAACCAGACGGTGCGCAGCCCAGGAGGGGGCGACAATCTTTTTTTATCTTCTGTAGTTGCTCTAAAGCCAGAATCGGGAGAGTACGTCTGGCATTATCAAACGACACCTGGAGACACATGGGATTATACTGCGACTCAGCACATGATTTTGGCAGAATTAAATATTGGCGGAGAAATTAGAAAGGTAATTTTACAAGCTCCAAAAAACGGATTCTTCTATGTGCTTGACCGGGCGACTGGAGAGTTTATTTCCGCAGAGAAATATGTGCCCGTTACTTGGGCCTCTCACGTTGATCCGGAGACTGGACGACCTGTCGAGACCGAAAACGCTCGATATCAAGTTTCTAACCCTTTAGTCGACTTGCCGCTAGAGGAGCAGATTGCTGTTCTTAAGGGCATGTCGGCTGGCGAAATTGAGGCCGCTTATCATAAGCCTGGCCCTCTAGGAGGACACAACTGGCACCCCATGTCTTTCAGTCCCGATACTGGATACGTTTACATTCCCGCCTTGGATATGCCGTTTGGTTATGGGAATGAACCCGGTTTCGTTTACGAAGAGGGTCGTTGGAACTTAGCGAACGACTGGCGGCTTGGAATGCCTACCGGAGAGAAAAGCGTTGACTCCAAAGTCGATGGGTTGCTGAGGGGCTTTATCTCCGCTTGGGATCCTGTGAAGCAAGAAGAAGTGTGGAGAATTCAGCACGCGGGTACTTGGAACGGAGGAATGTTGTCTACTGCTGGCAATTTGATATTTCAGGGCAATTCCGCAGGTTATTTTGTTGCATACAGGGCTGATACGGGCGAAGAGCTTTGGTCAGCAGAGACTCAAACAGGTGCCATAGCGCCGCCTATTACCTACGAAGTAGACGGAGAGCAATACGTCACAATAGTAGCCGGCTGGGGAGGGGCATTTGCTCTTACTGCCGGTGCTGCTGAGGATTACAACTTGAAGCCTAGGGGACGGATTCTTACTTACAAAATAGGCGGGGATATTGAACTGCCCCCCGTCCTGGATCAAGACCCAATAGTTCCAGATTTGCCTGAATTGGTAGCAAGCGAACAAGAAATAGCACATGGAAAATTTATGTACCACAAGTACTGCGGCGTTTGCCACGGTCCCGGCGTTCGCTCTGGGGGCGTTATTCCAGATTTGAGATACCTTGTCCCTGGTAAACACCTAATTTTTGAAGAAATCGTTTTAGGTGGAATTTTAAAGGACCGTGGGATGGTGAGTTTTTCGGGTTCTCTTACCAAACAGGATAGTTATGCAGTTCAGCAGTATGTGATCAGCGAAGCAAAGCGCTTGAAGAAAACTCAATATGGGTACAATTAGATTATAATAATAAATTAGTAGAGATGGCCTAAATGAACGATTTTATAAGAATAGGTAACGGGGAGAGAAAATAGTGAGTGAAGCATCTGAACTAGAGTGGAAGAGCTTGGATCCAAGTGAGATCCCTCTATCTGAAATCGATCTTGTTGACCCACAGATTTTTCATAATGATTTCCACGTAAAAGTATTTGAAAGGCTGAGAAGCGAGTCTCCCGTGCATTACCAGCGAGATCACGAATTGGTTGGGTCTTTCTGGAACGTAACTCGATACGAAGACATTATGTCGGTCGACACCGATCCGGCGACTTATTCGTCGGAAGGCTCGATTGTGGCAACAGACCAGGAAGAAGAGTTTCCGTTGCCTATGTTTATAGCGATGGATCCACCAAAGCATGATAAACAGCGAAAAGAAGTAAGCCCCGTAGTGAGCCCAAGGAACCTGGCTCAAATGGAGGGAACAATAAGAAAGCGTGCCGGAGATATCCTAGACTCTTTGCCGATAAATAAGGAGTTTAATTGGGCTGATAAGGTAAGCATAGAGCTTACCACTCAAATGCTAGCGACTCTGTTTGACTTTCCTTTTGAGGACCGGAGGAAGCTTACTCGTTGGTCAGACGTGGCAACGGCGGATGAGCAGTCTGGGATCATTGAGAGCGAAGAGCAGAGGCGAGCGGAGCTATTCGAATGTTTAGAATATTTTACAGGGCTATGGAATGAGCGAGTCAATGCGCCTGCAAAGAATGATCTAATTTCAATGTTGGCCCACGGTGAATCAACAAGGAACATGGATCCCGCGGAGTACCTGGGGAATCTAATTCTTCTTATCGTTGGAGGTAACGATACGACCAGAAATTCTATCTCTGGAGGAATTAAGTTCCTCAATGAAAACCCCTTGGAGTACCAGAAATTGTTAGAAAATCCTGGTCTAATTCCGAACATGGTTTCCGAAATTATTCGATATCAAACCCCGCTCGCGTATATGAGACGAACAGCTCTGAAAGACGCCTTATTGGGTGGTCAGAAAATAAAAACGGGTGACAAGGTTCTGATGTGGTATGTGTCTGGAAATAGAGATAGCACCGTTATTTCCAACGCAGACAGTTTCTTAATAGATAGAAAGGACGCGCGAAAGCATCTTTCTTTTGGTTTCGGCATTCATCGGTGTATGGGAAATCGTTTGGCAGAGATGCAACTTCGAGTGCTTTGGGAAGAGATTTTAAAACGATTCGAAAAAATTGAAATGACCGGGCCCGAAACAATGGTTAACTCTTCGTTCGTAAAAGGATATTCTCATCTTCCAGTAACTATTAAAAAATAGAAAGATCAGTGCCTTCAGCTTTTTAATTCAGGCCTTAAAAAGGTTAATTTTTTCTAATAATTCACTGACAGAGGACTTGATGATCCTCTCTCTTTCGTCGTCTTTCTTCAAGTTGGGATCCCGATTTTCGGGTTTACCCAGCCCACCACCTCCCGCTGTTTCTAGTACAAAGGTTTTTCCTGCTGGGATTAATTCCCTTCCCATACCATCTAAAATCTTGTCGTCTTTTAGATACACTCTTGCTGGTTTCCCTTGTCGACCGCCGTGCCTCCCTCTGGGCGGATTATTGATACGATCAAACATTTTCGAAACATAAAATGGTTCGTTTTCAATGTGCGCAAACTCTATTCTCTGTCCAAGCCCACCTCTAAACTCTCCCTCTCCTCCTGAGCCTGGTCTGTATTCTTTTTTGAGAATGATCATTGGCGAGCTGGTCTCGGCTATTTCGACGGGAGTTCCGCGAACTCCCGAGGGGAAAGCTGTGCAGGATAAACCGTCTTTTTTTTGGCGGGCGCCTGTACCGCCTGTATAGAAGGCATTCATTACAAAAGGTGCACACTTGCTCTCTGGAACAAAGTCTTTACCTCCATAGAAGACCGGGCCATAAAGGCAAGCCGCTCCTTCTGCAATTATTTTTTGCTCCAAAGGCTCGTCTAGCGCACCTATCACAACATCAGGCAGCATCTGCCCTATCATGTGCCGAGCTGAAACAGGAGAGGGTCTTGGGGCATTTAAGATGCATCCTAGTGGCGCACTCACTCGGATAACACTGAGTGAACCGCTATTGTTGGGTATGTCATTCCCAATCAAACATCGAACACCAAAACAGGAATAGGCTTGCGCATAACTTAAGGGAACGTTTATCCCTTGGACGCTTTTTTTGGATGTTCCCGACCAATCGATATTTATCCCCTCGGCCGAAATCACAACTTTGCATCTAAGATCGATCGGATCATTATATCCGTCAATCCGCATGGAGTTGGTCCAAGACCCCTCGCGAAGCTCAAAAATTTGAGCAAGCATAGCGTTTCTTGACGTTTCAATTATCCTATCCGCGATAGCGTCTAGATTATCGATGGAAAATTCTTCCATTGTTTCAATGAGTGAGTCGCTGGCAACTTTGTTGCAAGACGCAAGCGAGTAAAGATCTCCTTCAGCAGCTTCTGGATCTCTTACATTTGCTCTTAGGATTTCCATGAGAGTGGTGTTGACGGCACCTTCCTTAAAAAGGAAACCAATAGGCAAGTTGATTCCTTCTTCGTAAACCTGTTTACCGTCCGCGCCAAATCCCAAGCCGCCTACGTCGGCTATATGTGACGTGGCAGCAAACAATCCTGTTAGCGATTCCTGATAAAAAACCGGGGTTACAACGGTAAAATCATTTAGGTGCCCGGTACCAAGCCAAGGATCATTTGTTACCAAAACATCTCCGGGTTTTAGAGATGCAATCTCGAATTTCTCCAGGAAGAATTTTACGCTCGCAGCCATTGCGTTTACGTGTCCAGGTGTCCCAGTTATCGCTTGGGCCAGCATACGGCCTTGGTTGTCAAACAGGCCCGCCGACAGATCTCCGGCCTCCCTAACTGTTGTAGAGAATGCTGTTCGTACTAACGTTTGTGCTTGATCCTCAACAATCGCAATTAGGCGGTCCCAGATTATTTGATGAGCTAAAGAGAAATCACGATTAGGCATCAGATTTTTCCAAAACGATATTGTCTAAAGAATCCAAATAACACGTAAATCCGATAGGCACTACGGTTGTTGTTTGCTCCTCGGCAATCAGAGCCGGTCCTTTAACAGAAGATACATTTTCTATCATCGCTCTTTCATATACAGGAGCTTCTATAAATTCTTTTGTCTGAGAATTATAAAATTTCTGGTGCGATATGGGTTCTGCATGCGATTCGGTTTTGTTCGATTTCGACGCTGGGAGGAGAGAATTCGTGTCTTCGAAAAGAGTTAACATCCATGAAAGAATCTCTATCTTGGTCTTCTGTAATTTGTGCCCGTAAACCCTTGAGTATTCTGTCTCAAAAAGGTCTCTGAGTATTTGAGCGTGATCTTCAGAGAAAATCTCGTTGGGGATTTTGATATTAAGCTCGTGGCCCTGCCCGGCGTACCTCATGCTTATCTGTCTGACCTCTCGAAGCATCGCTTTTGGTGCTGCCTTAGTCACGATCGCAAGCGCTTCTTCCCTCATATCCTCATATATCTTGTTAACAAGATCAAAATCAAGTTCTTTTAGGTTCATATGCCTGCTGCGAACGACCTCATAAGAGGCCGCGGCAAGTAAAAATCCAAGAGCTGAACCGACCGCTGCGTTTTTTGGAATCAGGATTCGCTTAGCTCTCAACTTATCACCCAGACGAGCTGCGTGTATAGGGGCTGCTCCACCAAAGGCGATGAGATCCCTTTCTCCGAGGTCTAGCCCGAACTCGGCTGCAT
>CAJWLI010000027.1 GCA_913043075.1 uncultured Gammaproteobacteria bacterium | reverse complement strand
CTAAACTAATTCCCGGCGATAAAACCGGCGAAACGATTATGTCACTGCTCAAAGTGTTATCCTCAGAAAAAGGGTCACAAATCTTATCATTTTAAGATTTAAAGGGCTAATAACTCACTTGTACGAATAACCGTGCCTTTTTGGATTTATCTCTCCCATTTTTTTTGAAAGGGCCAAAAATGCACCCGTGGTGCCCAAAAAAACCCCAATTAGTAAAATCAAAAAAAACGTGTCGCTTCCTCCTCTGTCAAACGAGAAGCTACTTTGATAGCTTTGCGCTAACCTCTCTACTCCAGCAGCTAAAGGGAAAAACGAGATCTGAGTTATTATATTCGCAACGAGGCCTCCCCCTAACCCGTACCAAAACCCTAAGTAAAAGAAGGGTCTTCTTATAAAAGAACTTGTAGCACCAAGCAGAAGCATAAGCTCGATCTCTTCTGCTTTGTTTTGAATAGCAACTCCGATTGTATGAGCTACCACTAAAATGAGACCAACAAAAAAGATGATAGCGAAGACAATACCAATGCTTCTTACTATAGAGAACACGCCATAGAGCCTTTCCAACCAACCAAGATTTGTGGAAGCGCTTTCGACACCATTTAGATCGTTCAAACTAGAAACTAATATAGCAACATCTATCGGGTCAAAACTTACAGGCACAACTTCAACAACATGCGGTAACGGATTTTGACCTAAAGTGAACAGGATTTCGGACAGGTTTGTCTGTTTTTGAAAGTCCTTAATCGCTTCTTCGGCGGATATAAATCGAACCAATGAAACGTCGGGTTGATCCTGAATTTCTTTTGAGAGGGATAAACCTTCCGCAACCAGGACACTCTTGTCTAAAAAGACATTAATCTTTACGCTTTGGTCAATTCGGTCGAGCCCGGCAAGAAAATTCTCTCCGAGAATTACGAAAATTGATGGCAAGCCTATTGATATACCTATCAAACTAATGGTTACGAGTGTACTCAGAGGTTTTCCGATTATCTCACTCAAGGCCCCTTTAATTTCTCTAACATGACTAAGAAAAAAAAATCTTAATCCACTAAAGAACTGCGTCCCGACCTTCGATCCTTTCTGATTTATCAATTAAAACCCCGTGGGATAAAGTTAATTTTCTTTTATTATTTTTATCGAGGAGATTAATATCATGAGTCGCAATCAAAGAGCTAACCCCAACCTGATTGAACTGTTCGAAAAGTTTTAAGATATCTTGAGACAGCTCTGGATCTAAATTTCCCGTTGGCTCATCAGCCAATAACAAACTTGGCTTGCTAACCACCGCTCTTGCTATTCCGACTCTTTGCTGTTCCCCACTTGATAGCGAATTTGGAAACTTCTTCTCACTACCTGACAAACCAACTTTGGAAATCGCTGCTCGAACACGCTTTGCTAATTCTCGATAATCAGTCCCGATAATTCTCAATGGAAGAGCTACATTCTCGAAAACATTTTTCTCTGGTAATAATCTATGGTTTTGATATACGACTCCGATATCTCTTCGAACCCTGTATATGTTTTTACCTAAAACCCGCGCTAGGTTTAAACCTTTAAACAAAATCTCCCCTGAGGCAGGCCTCTCAGAGATAGTAATAAGCTTCAATAAGGTGCTTTTTCCTGCGCCGGAGTGGCCTGTGAGAAAAGCCATTTCGCCATCAGCAAGTTGGAAACTTACAGACTTAAGGGCTTCAAAACCATCCGCGTACCTCATACTTACGTTGTTAAAGCTGATCATATTAAGTGAAAATTCCCTCGACGAATTGTTTCGCGTTAAATATTTTCAACTGGTCTTCTTTCTCGCCTAGACCAATAAATCTTATTGGTATTTTGAAGTCGTGAGCTAAACTAAATACAACCCCTCCTTTTGCGGTTCCATCCAACTTTGTCAAAACTAGGCCCGAGACCCCTATCATCTCATGAAAAATTCTTACTTGATCAATCGCATTTTGTCCTACCCCAGAGTCTAGAACCAATAAAACCTCATGGGGCGCAGAACTATCTATTTTGGAAATAACTCTTTTTATTTTTTTTAACTCCTCCATTAACCCCGTTTTATTTTGTAATCTTCCAGCTGTATCTGCGATCAACACATCCAAATCCCTACTCTTAGCTGCAGTAAACGCATCATAAATCACAGAGGCCGAATCGGCGCCATGACCCTGAGAAACTACTGGAACACCAATCTTCTCTCCCCAAAAGTCTAGCTGACTCGTCGCTGCTGCTCGAAAGGTATCACCGGATGCTAACATTACACTTCTTCCCATTGACGTGAAGAACTTAGCCAGCTTGCCGCATGTTGTAGTCTTTCCGGCTCCATTTGCACCAATTATCAAGATTACGTATGGCGATTCATTACTAACGCTCAAGGGTTTTTCAACAATCTCTAATAGATTGATCATGGACTCCTTTAACTCATTACTTAGTAGATCTTGAGACATTAAGGTGTCCTTCCGGACCCTTGCTTTTAAATCCGAAATAATTCTCTGAGAGGCAGTCACTCCAACATCAGAAGACAGTAGCAAAGTCTCAAGGTTTTCAATTGAACTTTCGTCAAGTTCTGCTGAGCTTTGGAACCTTTCTTTAAATCCAAGTGAGAATTTATTCTTAGTTTTTTCAAGTGCAGCAAATAAATCTTTCATAAACTCTTTTGATCACAACTATTAGCGACGTTAATATTAAACTCTCTATCGGAAAGCGTATTTGATTCGAAGTATTTTTATTGAGACGAGATTACTAGGTTTTGAGCAATCATCAAAGACAAAGCATCAGAATTATTGGTGGCAAATGGAAGGGAAGAAAAATAAGTTTTCCTGAACAACTCGATGTTAGACCAACTGGAAATAAAATTAGAGAAACTTTGTTCAATTGGCTGCACGGAGAATTATTCGATGCTAAATGCTTAGATTTGTTTTCTGGCAGCGGCGCCTTAGGACTAGAAGCTTTGTCTAGAGGAGCAAAATATGTGAGGTTTATAGAGAAAAACAACAAAACTGCTCGTTATATAAAAAAATCTTTATCTGAGTTTGAAAAAGAAGTCACTGGTGAAGAGGTCATTTGTGCTGACGCGATCGAGTGGATACAAAAAAATAACGAGGTCTTTGATATCGTGTTTATAGATCCTCCCTTTAATGGCAATCAGATTTATGAAATATGTCAAAAAGTAGAAGCGACCGCGATGGCTGAGAGGTTAATATATTTAGAATGGCATTCCGACATAGATAGTTCACTCCTTCCTAAAAAATGGAAGCTAACTAAACAAAAAAAATCTGGATCAGTGTTTTTTGCTCTTTGCTCGAGGTATTAAAACGATTTAATGTTGGCATTAAGCCTCCCGCTAGGTAACATTGCGAATTTGCGGCGAGGAAATATGACCACCGTTCTTTATCCGGGCACATTCAATCCGATTCATAATGGCCATACAGATCTTGTCGAGAGAGCGTCGGTATTATTTGATAAGGTAGTTTTGGGAATTGCCACTAGCCCACATAAGTCGCCAGGCGAATTAGAATTGCGGGTGAATCTAGCAAGAAAAGCGCTCAGTCACGTAAAAAATTCAGAGGTAATAGGATTCAATTCCTTGACCGTGGCGTTCGCCAGAGAAATAGGCGCCACCGTAATTTTAAAGGGAATTAGAACAGTTACAGATTTCGATTATGAGTTCCAAATGCTCAATATGAACAGGGCTCTGGAGCCAGAAATTGAGACGATCTTTTTAGCCCCTTCCGAGGAGAACTCCTATATTTCCTCGTCCCTTGTTAGACAAATTGCTGGCTATGGTGGAGATATTACAAAATTCGTTCACCCGGCTATAGCAGATGCGCTCGAAAGCAAAAAGATCATTTAGGTTTGACAACTTGAACAAAAAAATGTTGATCGATTATTGATTCGTGTCTCCTTTAACGATTTTTCGCAATTTTTGCAGTGCATATTTCCCCTTCCATATACGAAAAGCCGCTGCTTAAAATATCCAGGCTGCCCATCCTCCCGAACGAAGTCTCTCAGAGTTGTACCACCGCTTCTGATAGATGAATTCAAAACCCGTTTAATTTGCGCAACTAAACTGTTATATCGTTTTTTCGATATACTTGAGGCCAATCTGTCAGGTCGTATCCCAGAGAGAAACAGAGACTCATTCGCGTATATATTTCCTACCCCAACTACTACCGAGCTATTCATTATTAGAGTCTTGACTGCTACTTTTCGACGTTTGGCCATTTCATAAAGATAATTACCATCAAATTTTTTCGATAAGGGTTCTGGTCCTAAGTCCTTTAACAAACTGTGAATCTCTTTAGGGGCTAACCAAAAAAAAGATCCAAAACGTCGGGGGTCGTGATAACGAAGGACAGAAGAATTCTCAAAACAAATATCTACGTGGTCATGTTTACGTGGATTGCTTCTTGAAGAAACCATTCTCAGACTGCCAGACATTCCAAGATGGACCATCATCTTCCCGTTCTTCGAATGAAATAACAGGTATTTGCCTCGTCTACTCAGTCTCGTAAAAACGGAACCGAGCAGGTGGTCTTCAAAGCCAATTTCGATCGGCCAACGAAGGCTTCTCTGTCTGACGACAACATTGGTTATTTTTTTTTCTTTAACTAAGGGATAAAGCCCGAGCCGAGTTGTTTCAACTTCAGGAAGCTCTGGCATAGATTAGGAATTTCTTACAAACATTAAAACATCGCTAAACTTATGAGAGGATCGATAAGCTTAGCTTTACTTGATCTTTCCCTCTTTGTAGAGAACGTGAGCTCGGGCTACAGGGTCGAATTTTTTTATCTCCATTTTTTCCGGCATTGTCTTCTTGTTCTTTGTCGTGGTGTAGAAGTGACCTGTTCCAGCCGACGAATTTAACCTAATTTTCTCTCTCATTTTAGACTTTGCCTCCACGAGCTCTGATGTCACTTACGACTTTATCGATACCCAATTTGTCTATAATTCTCATTCCCTTTGCCGACACTCTAAGCTTTACAAATCTGTTTTCACTTTCTACCCAAAATCTATGATCATGTATATTAGGGAGAAATCGTCTTTTAGTCTTGTTATTTGCGTGAGACACGTTATTTCCTGTCACAGGTCTTTTTCCAGTGACTTGGCATTGTCTTGACATAAGATCTTTCTCCTAACTTAGATCTGAGTAGTGCTTTCAAGCGGCTGAGTTTTATAACAAATTAGCTCGCATTCTTCAATAAATTTAAGAAAAACGAATAAAAAAAAGTTATCATCTTTTGCGTCTAGGCGGTCAAGAAGATAGTTTTCATGGTGTCAGAAGGTATACAAAAATGATAAAGCGACTCTCAAATAAAAGGATTCTTCTGGGGGTAACAGGGGGCATAGCGGCGTATAAAAGTGCTGAAATATGTAGACGACTCCAAGACGAAGGAGCAGAAATTAGGACCGCAATGACTAGCGCAGCACAAAAGTTCATTACTCCATTGACTCTTCAAGCTTTATCCCGAAATCCAGTTCACCTAGACCTGCTCGATGCTCAAACAGAATCAGCCATGGGCCACATTGAAGTAGCGCGATGGGCTGATTTGATTTTGATAGCTCCAGCATCCGCGGACTTTATATCTCGCCTTGCTCAAGGACGAAGCGACGACCTATTGACTGCGATTTGCCTCGCTGCCGACTGCAAAGTAGTTGTTGCTCCCTCGATGAATCGTAGTATGTGGGAAAAAAAGGCGACGCAGAATAATATGGGTGAAATCCAAAACAGAAAAATCGACATTTTAAACCCAGGCGAAGGTGATCAAGCGTGTGGCGAAATTGGCGTTGGCCGCTTAATGGAGGTTGGGAACATCGTAAACTCTCTTTCAGAGATGTTCGAAACCCATTCTTTATCTGGCAAGAACGTGGTCGTTACGGCTGGTCCGACGAGAGAAGCCATTGATCCGATCAGATACATAAGCAACCATAGCTCAGGGAAGCAAGGCTACGCAATTGCCGAGGCCGCAATGGAAGCGGGAGCCGCAGTTACCTTGATATCAGGACCTACCAATCTTCCAGTCCCAGCTCGAGTAGAAATTGTCAATGTAGAGTCAGCAGATGAGATGCTTGAGAAAACCCTTAATATCATTGAAAGGACAGATATATTTATCTCCGTTGCAGCCGTTGCCGATTTTAAAGTTGAATCTCCTGCCTTAAGCAAGATCAAAAAAACCGGCGAGTTAAAATTGAGTCTTGAGCTTTCAAAGACCCCTGACATTCTTTTGGAAATTAGTAAGCTGAAAAATGGGCGTAAGCCATTCACCGTCGGGTTTGCAGCCGAAACTGAAAATCTCATAAAGAATGCAGAAAAGAAACTTAGGGAAAAAGATTTAGACCTGATCGTTGCGAACAACGTAGGCGATCCTACAATTGGTTTCGATAGCGACCTAAATGAGGTAACTGTCCTAGGCCACGAACTAAATAAATCTTTCCCTAAATCCTCAAAGAAAACGTTAGCCAGAAACCTTATCGCTGTTATTGCAGACAGGTGCTTGGAATCGATCGCTTATGGATAAATTACAGGTCAAGGTTGTAAACGATAAAATAGGTTCCGAAATCCCTTTTCCCTCTTTCAGTACTCGTGGCTCCGCAGGGATGGATCTTCGGGCGTGTATAGATAACCAGATCGAAATTTCCGCTAGAGAAACTGAACTTATACCATCCGGAATAGCGATTTATATTGAAGACCCAGACTACGCTGGATTAATCCTTCCAAGATCAGGTTTAGGGCACAAAAATGGTATTGTGTTAGGGAATCTTGTTGGGCTGATAGATTCGGATTACCAAGGAGAACTTATGATCTCTTTGTGGAACCGAAGTAAAACGCCCTTTGTCATATCACCAGGAGATAGAGTTGCTCAACTAATATTAGTCCCCGTTAAACAGGTTCCACTCCTAATTGTAAGTGAGTTTGACGCTAGTAAAAGGGGTGAAGACGGCTTTGGTTCATCGGGAATAAGTTAATGGAAAATATATCATCTGATAATACGCATATCGCGCATGTCCTTACCGAAGCGCTGCCATACATAAAACGATTTTTCGGCAAGACCATAGTAGTAAAATATGGCGGAAACGCCATGACTGAAAACCACCTAAAGAACTCTTTTTCAAGAGACATAGTTCTAATGAAACTTGTTGGAATGAACCCGGTTGTCGTGCATGGTGGAGGACCACAAATAGGAGAAACTCTAAAAGAGTTAGGACTAAAAACGTCTTTTATTGACGGTATGCGAATCACCGACAATAAGACAATGGATGTTGTGCAAATGGTTCTTGGGGGCATTGTAAATCAAGAAATAGTAAGTCTTATCAATGAAAACGGCGGTAAGGCCGTTGGGTTAACAGGCAAGGACGCCAATCTGATTGAGGCAAAAAAATTGATTATAGAAAAACCCCAAGGAGATATGGAAAAAGTCGAATCTATAGATATAGGACAGGTCGGGGAAGTGAAAAAGGTCAATCAGCAAATTATCGACGTGGTGACAAATAATGGTTTCATTCCTGTAGTCGCGCCTATTGGGGTCGGTGAAGATAATAAAACTTACAATATAAACGCGGATTTTGTAGCGGGAAAGATAGCCGAAAAACTCGGAGCAGAAAAACTTATTTTACTCACCAATATCTCCGGAATCAGAAACGCGAAGAACGAGTTGATATCCAGACTAATTCCAAAGGAAGCGGAGAAATTTATTAAGGACGGTGATATCAAGGAAGGGATGATCCCAAAAGTAAAGTGCGCAATATCGGCGGTTCAAAATGGTGTTAAAACCGCGCACATTATTGATGGACGTCAGGAACACGCGGTACTACTGGAGGTGCTCACAGACAAAGGAATAGGGACGCTAATTACCGAAAGATGAAAGCTATTCAGCGTCTGAAGTTTATTACTAGAAGGGGAATGAACAAATGACAAGCCCTGAACAAGAATCAAAAAAAAGTAAAAGAAAATCGAGAAAGGAACAAATTCTCCAATCCTTGGCAGCAATTTTAGAAGAGAGTCCTGGTGGGAAAATAACAACTGCGAGCCTCGCTAAACAAGTAGGGGTTTCTGAAGCAGCTCTCTATAGACACTTTCCAAGCAAAACTAAAATGTTCGATGAATTAATCGAGTTTGCCGAACTAACTATATTTACACGCCTCAACATGATCTCCAGTGAACAGATTAGTGCGAGCTCAAAATGTGAAAAAATAAGCAAGCTGGTTCTTACATTTGCAGAGAAAAACCCGGGAATAAGCAGAATTCTGGCTGGAGACGCGTTATGGGGAGAAAATGAACGACTTCGTTTCAGAGTCAATCAGCTATTCGATCGAATCGAAGTACAAATTAAGCAAATCCTTAGAGAAGACCGTTACACAAATGATAATAACGTGACGACTCATCCCAATATTTCAGCAGATATATTTATGTCTTTTATAGAAGGAAAAATTGCACAATTTGTGAGAAGTGATTTCTCCAAGTCGCCGACCGAAGATTTTGATCTTAAATGGAAGTCATTTGCTCAAAATATCTTGGCTTAGTAACTAGCAACTGGATTTTCTTCATTGTTTCACGCCATACCGTGATTCATATTTCAGCATTCTAGGCAAATGCTCATGAAGACTATCATCTTTCTCTAAATATTGAATGATATCTTTCAAAGTGATTATACTTAAAACTTCTAGGCCTAATTCTTGTTCAATTTCCTCAATAGAGGATTTTTTCTGTGTCCCAATTTCTTGACGGTCAATTGAAACTACTGCTCCCACTGGATTAGCGCCCATGGATTTACAAATTTTATAGGCCTCTCTAATAGAAGTGCCTGCAGAAATCACGTCATCAATGATGAGTACATCTCCTGAGATTTTTTTGCCAATTATTTGCCCTCGCTCTCCATGATCTTTCTCTTCTTTCCTATTAAAAGCATAAGGAAGATTTATCTCATGTTTATCGAAAAGCGAAATAGCAGCAGTGACAACTAGTGGGATCCCTTTGTAAGCAGGACCAAAGAGTGCGTCTGGTTTGAATGAAGACCGAGTAATGGTTTCAGCATAATACGCTCCTATCATAGAGATAGTTTTTCCGCTAGAAACATTACCAAGATTAAAAAAGTATGGGCTTACACGACCAGACTTCAGAGTAAATTCGCCGAACTTTAAGACTTCATTAGATATCGATAAATCAATAAAATTTTGTTTGTAGGACGACAACATTTACCTGTTCCCCAAGAGCACTCGCTTCTGCAGTGATATCAATTCGGCACCTCCCTTCTGAGCTAATTCAATCATCTTAAAGAGTTCACGATCAGTGAAAGTATTACCTTCTGCTGTTCCTTGGATTTCGATAAAGCTCCCGTCTTCACTCAATACGACGTTCATATCTGTGTCAGCTCTCGAATCCTCGACATACTCTAAATCTAAAACCGGTTCGCCATCCACGATACCAACCGACACCGCTGAAACAAATTTAGTTGAAACACCTTCGCCTAAAAGAGAAAGGGCGTCCATTAGTGCTACACAACCACCGGTGATAGCCGCTGTGCGAGTCCCTCCATCAGCTTGAATTACATCACAGTCAATCTTTATAGTATTTTCCCCTACAGTTTGAAGATCTACTGCTGCACGAAGGGATCGCCCAATCAAACGCTGAATTTCTTGAGTTCGTCCGCTTTGTTTCCCTTTGACAGCCTCGCGGTCCATTCGTTCGCCCGTGGATCTTGGCAACATTCCATACTCCGAGGTGATCCATCCACGTCCTTTCCCTCTCAAAAATGAAGGCACTCCTTTTTCAATAGACGCGGTACATATTACTTGCGTGAGCCCAAAGCTTATTAAAGCAGATCCTTCTGCATGCCTAATGAAACCGCGCTCTATCGAGACTTCTCTCATTTGATCGTACGACCTAGCAACAGATCTCGTCATTGTTTTTCTCCTAAGGACAAAGTTTTATTATACTATCTAACTGAACTGATGAATGATCCCTTTAATGATTAAAAGTATGACCGCTTTCGCAAGAATTTCTACCGGCCCAATAAATTGGGAAATAAAATCTGTAAACCATAGATATCTCGATCTCTCTTTTCGAATACCGGAAAGCGTTAAAACCATTGAAAAGGAACTTACGAATAAATTGCAGAGCAACTTCAGCAGAGGAAAATTTGAATGTTCTTTAAAACTCGATGAAAAAACCTATCTTTCTAAACTTACTTTGAATAAAACGTTGTTAAGAAAAATTCAAGAGTTACAAAACGAGGTTAAAGTAGAAACCGGTATCGAAAATAGTGGCGATATTTTGTCAGTACTTAAGTGGCCAGACATGATTGAGTTTGAAAGAGACGACGGGGATCTTCACGAGGAAGCGTTAAGCAGTTTTACTAATGCCATAGAAGAGATAAAGGAAATGCGAGAGATCGAGGGAAAAGAAATCTCAAAGATTCTTAAACTCAAGCTATCCGCAATCGAGAAACTTACGAGGGATGTAAGGCGCGAGGTTCCAAAAATTCAAGACGCATTGGAAACAAAATTGCGTTCAAAGCTAGACGAGCTAAAAATTCAAGTTGATCCCGAAAGATACGAACAAGAGTTGGTTTTACTCATTCAAAAAATGGATATTCAGGAAGAAATTGACAGACTAGATGCACACGCAAAGGAAGTAGCGAGAAATATTGATTTAAGTGAGCCAGTTGGAAGAAAGCTAGACTTCTTGATGCAAGAGCTTAATCGCGAAGCCAACACAATCTCTTCAAAATCACACGCACTTTTTACCTCTAGCAGTTCTGTAGAACTAAAAGTACTCATTGAGCAAATGAGGGAGCAGATACAAAATATTGAATAAAAAAGACACCAATAAACATACCCCAAATTTTTTTGTTATCTCTGCCCCATCCGGGGCGGGCAAAACCTCCCTTGTTAAAGCTCTCATTAATCAAACAGCTGATTGCAGAGCAGCAATATCTCATACCACAAGGCCTAAAAGATCTGAGGAAATTGACGGAAGAGATTATTATTTTGTCTCGGACCAAGAGTTCTCTGAGTTAGATGCCAAAGGAGGTTTTTTAGAAAGTGCAAAGGTTTTCGACTACGCCTACGGGACAAGCTTAGACGAAGCCCAGAAAATAATAAAAAGTGGCAAGATCCTAATCCTTGAAATAGATTGGCAAGGCGCATTGCAGATCAAAGAAAAATATAAAAGTGCTAAGTCTATATTCATTCTTCCACCTTCTTTGGAAGCTCTTCGCTCCAGATTGGAAATGAGGGCTCAAGATAGCGACGAAACTGTTGAAAAACGAATGAAAAAAGCGATATCCGAATCATCGAAATGGACAAATTTTGACTATTTGGTTGAAAATGATGTCTTTCAGATAGCGCTCGAAGCGATAAAAGAAATAATAACAGGAGAGGGTCAACAGTATTTAAGAGACGCTCAAGTTAATAAGTTAAAGCCTTTAATTGAGAGG
>CAJWLI010000026.1 GCA_913043075.1 uncultured Gammaproteobacteria bacterium | reverse complement strand
TTGACAGAAGAAGAAAATTGCCTGCGACTATTTTGCTAAGGGCTCTCGGATTTTCTGCTGAAGAAATCTTAGACATGTTTTTCGATACTGATAGTTTTGAGGTTACGGAAGAGGCTTATACCTTGGAGCTTATAGCAGCGAGGCTTAGAGGAGAGACCGCCCAATTTGATATTTGTGATAAAAAAGGCGTTGCGATAGTCGAAGAGGGAAGCAGAATAACTGCGAGGCATATCCGGGAAATGGAGAAAGCTGGGCTTACGAGGCTCAACTGCCCGCCCGGCTATGTATGCGGTCACGTTTTGGCGAAGGACCTGATTGATTCAGAAACTGGAGAAGTGGTTGTTGCGTGCAATACTGAAATCACTGAAGAGATTTTAGATAGGATTTCTGAACTAGGAATTACGTCTTTTGATACTATCTACACCAATGATTTGGATTGCGGATCTTTCATATCTGAAACAATCAGAGTCGATTCTACAAATAATCGGCTAGAGGCTCTCGTAGAAATTTATCGAATGATGCGGCCAGGTGAACCCCCAACAAAAGAAGCAGCGGAAAATCTATTTACTAATCTATTTTTCTCCTCCGAACGATACGACCTCTCTTCTGTCGGTCGCATGAAGTTTAATAGAAGATTGGGGCGTGATGAAGAGCTGGGTGAAGGAGTCCTTTCTAATCATGATATTATTGATGTCATAAAATGCCTAATCAATATCCGAAATGGAAAGGACACCGTAGACGATATAGATCACCTTGGAAATCGTCGGGTAAGATCGGTTGGTGAAATGGCAGAGAATGCGTTTAGGTTAGGCCTAATCAGAGTCGAGCGCGCCGTGAGAGAGCGTCTATCTTTGGCTGAATCAGAAGGGCTCCTACCGCAAGATCTCATTAATGCTAAGCCCGTTGCGGCCGCTGTCAAAGAGTACTTCGGCTCGGCTCAGTTATCCCAGTTTATGGATCAAAATAATCCGCTTTCTGAGGTTACACACAAGAGACGAGTTTCGGCACTAGGACCAGGAGGATTAACTAGAGAAAGAGCAGGTTTTGAGGTGAGAGATGTTCATCCAACTCACTATGGTAGAGTTTGCCCCATTGAGACCCCTGAGGGGCCAAATATCGGCCTCATTAATTCTTTGGCTACCTATGCAAGGACTAATTCTTATGGTTTCCTTGAGAGTCCTTACAGAAAAGTTTCAGATGGCAAGGTCACTGATGAAATAGAGTATTTGTCCGCAATAATAGAAAGCGATTATGTAATTGCACAAGCGAGCTCTCGCCTAGATAGCAAAGGAAAGTTGGTAGAAGATTTAGTTGATGTTAGATTTCAGGGTGAGTTTACTAAAATGCCCAGAGAATCAGTAAACTTTATGGATGTGTCTCCCCAGCAAGTGGTGTCGGTAGCGGCCTCTTTAATCCCGTTTCTAGAGCATGATGATGCAAACAGGGCGCTAATGGGTTCGAACATGCAACGCCAGGCGGTTCCGACTTTAAAGGCAGAAAAACCATTGGTCGGCACCGGGATGGAAAGAACGGTTGCAAGAGATTCGGGCGTCTGCGTAGTGGCTCTGCGTGGCGGGATGGTAGAGACGGTTGACGCCGGCCGAATTGTCGTTCGAGTAAATGATGATGAGACAGAGAGTGGTGAGGCAGGTGTAGACATATATAACTTAACCAAATATACACGCTCCAATCAAAATACCTGTATCAACCAAAAGCCTTTGGTTAAGGCCGGAGATATGGTTTCTAAACAAGACGTATTAGCTGACGGCCCGTCCGTAGATATCGGCGAGCTAGCTCTCGGACAAAACATACGAATTGCTTTTATGACCTGGAATGGTTACAACTTTGAAGATTCTATATTGATCTCTGAAAAGGTAGTGAAAGATGATAGATTTACCACTATTCATATTCAGGAGCTTACCTGTGTAGCCCGTGACACGAAATTAGGTTCTGAGGAGATCACTTCCGATATTCCTAATGTTGGAGAAAGCGCTCTCTCCAAGCTTGATGAATCAGGCATTGTGTATATAGGCGCAGAAGTGGATCCTGGAGATATCCTTGTGGGCAAGGTGACTCCCAAAGGAGAGACGCAGTTAACGCCAGAAGAAAAACTACTAAGAGCTATCTTCGGTGAGAAAGCGTCTGATGTAAAAGACACATCTTTACGAGTGCCTAGTAGCTACAAAGGAACAGTAATTGATGTTCAGGTGTTTACTCGCGATGGGCTACAAAAAGACAGTAGGGCCTTAGACATTGAGCGAGCTGCCCTAGTGGAAGTCAGAAAAAATATAGAAGAAGAATTTAGAATTGTAGAGACTGCTACTCGGGAAAGACTTGCGGTTTCGCTTCAGGATAAGAGGACAATAACTGCTCCTGGGCTTAAAAAAGGGCAAGCGTTAAGTGGAGAGTACCTATCGAGTTGTGATCTAAACGATCTTCTAAAAATTAGAATGGAAAGCGAATCTCTGAATGAGCTTCTAGAGATAGCCGATCAAAGGCTTCAGGACCGGCGAAGAGAGTTGGATGAACGATTTGAGGAGAGTAAAAGAAAGCTCGAGTCGGGAGATGACTTGGCCCCTGGAGTTCTTAAAATTGTCAAAGTTTATCTTGCAGTTAAAAGGAGAATACAGCCTGGTGATAAGATGGCTGGACGTCATGGTAATAAAGGTGTGATATCTGTAATAAAGCCCGTTGAAGATATGCCCTTTGATGATGATGGTGAACCAGTTGACATAGTTCTTAACCCTTTAGGCGTTCCCAAAAGAATGAATGTAGGTCAGATCCTAGAGACTCATCTTGGCTGGGCGGCACATGGCTTAGGTAAAAAAATAGGAAAAATGCTTGATCAGCAGGAAGATGTTCTGAGAATCCGTGAATTTCTTGAAAGCATCTACAACCAAAGCGGGAGAGAAGAGGATTTCAAAGGGTTTGGAGATACTGAAATCATCGAACTTGCAGAAAATCTTCGAGAAGGAGTCCCGATGGCAACAAACGTTTTTGATGGAGCCAATGAGGGCGAAATCAAGAAAATGTTAGAAATAGCCGGCCTCCCCTCCGATGGGCAATGTGTCTTATATGATGGTTGCTCAGGTGAAAGATTCGATCGACCTGTAACAGTAGGCTATATGTATATGTTAAAGCTTAATCACTTGGTTGATGACAAAATGCACGCTCGATCAACTGGCTCCTATAGCCTGGTCACCCAGCAACCTCTTGGAGGGAAAGCCCAATTTGGAGGTCAGAGATTTGGGGAAATGGAAGTTTGGGCTTTGGAAGCATACGGTGCTGCTTATACCTTACAGGAGATGCTGACAGTAAAGTCTGACGACGTTCACGGCAGGACTCGTATGTATAAAAATATAGTCGATGGCGACCACAAAATGGAGCCAGGGATGCCGGAGTCATTTAATGTCCTAGTTAAGGAAATTCGGTCCCTAGGTATAGACATTGAGCTTGAAAACGAACAGAGAAACTAAATTCGTATAGAAAATTGATTCGAAAAAATTTTTGTTTGGAGAAAAATTTTGAAAGATTTGCTGAATATTTTAAAGACGCAAGGACATTCTGACGAATTTGATTCGCTCAGAATTGGGTTGGCTTCCCCTGATATGATCAGAAGTTGGTCTTATGGAGAAGTAAAAAAACCAGAGACCATAAATTATCGAACTTTCAAGCCAGAAAGAGACGGTCTCTTTTGTGCAAAAATCTTCGGCCCGAACAAAGATTACGAGTGTCTCTGCGGAAAATATAAGAGACTCAAGCACAGGGGAGTCATATGCGAGAAGTGCGGTGTAGAAGTGGCTTTGGCTAAGGTTCGTCGCGAGCGCATGGGTCATATTGAGTTAGCAAGTCCAGTCGCACATATTTGGTTTTTAAAGTCTCTACCCTCAAGGATAGGGCTCTTGATGGACATGACTCTCAGGGATATTGAGAGAGTCCTGTATTTTGAATCATTTGTTGTGATTGATCCTGGTTTGACGACGTTAGAAAAAAGACAACTGCTAACAGATGAGCAGTATTATGAGGCTTTAGAGGAATTTGGCGATGAGTTCGATGCAAAAATGGGAGCGGAAGCCATTCAAGCACTGATGGAAGACATGGATCTACAAGAAGAGATCCAATCTATTCGAGAAGATTTACCTAACACAAACTCTGAAACAAAGATTAAAAAGTATACAAAGAGACTTAAGCTGATAGAAGCATTCGAAAAATCTGGCAATAAGCCCGAATGGATGATTTTAAAAGTTTTGCCGGTGTTGCCGCCAGACTTGCGACCTTTAGTGCCCCTTGAGGGAGGGAGGTTCGCAACTTCGGACTTGAATGATTTATACCGTAGGGTAATAAACAGAAATAACAGGTTAAAGCGTCTTTTGGATTTGTCCGCGCCAGACATAATCGTTCGGAATGAAAAAAGAATGCTTCAGGAAGCTGTCGATGCCCTGCTGGATAATGGGCGAAGAGGCAGGGCGATAACCGGGACCAACAAAAGACCTCTTAAATCATTGGCTGATATGATCAAGGGTAAGCAAGGGAGGTTTCGTCAAAATTTACTTGGGAAAAGAGTCGATTACTCGGGCCGCTCCGTAATTGTAGTTGGTCCGACTTTAAGACTACACCAATGCGGACTGCCAAAAAAAATGGCGTTAGAACTTTTTAAGCCTTTTATATTTGGAAAGCTTGAATCTAGAGGTTTAGCAACGACCATTAAGGCCGCAAAAAAAATGGTAGAAAAAGAAACCTCCGAAGTTTGGGATATTTTAGCCGAAGTTATTAGAGAGCACCCCGTCCTTCTAAATCGAGCGCCAACGCTTCACAGGTTAGGGATCCAAGCCTTCGAGCCAGTTCTTATAGAAGGCAAAGCCATCCAGCTCCACCCACTTGTTTGTACCGCCTATAATGCTGATTTTGATGGCGATCAGATGGCTGTTCACGTCCCATTGACGATAGAGGCCCAGTTAGAGGCGAGAGCCTTAATGATGTCCACTAACAATGTCTTGTTGCCCGCTGACGGCCAACCAATCATAGTGCCTTCCCAAGACGTTGTTTTAGGAGTCTACTGGATGACTCGTGAGCGAATAAATGATTTAGGCGAAGGAATGGTATTCGCTGATGTGGAAGAAATCTCTAGAGCTTATGAGGCAAGAAAGGTAGGACTGCAGGCGCGAATCAAGCTAAGAATTGAAGCCGGCCAATTCGAAGACGGAAAGGAAGCCAGTAAGCTGATAGAAACCACGGTTGGCAGAAGTCTCGTTTATCAAATTATGCCTAAAGGTATCGATTTTGATCAAATAAATAAGACCATGGGAAACAAAGACATATCGAAACTCATAAACCTTTGCTATCGGTCAGTTGGCTTAAAGGACACAGTAGTTTTTTGTGACCAGCTCATGTATCTAGGATATGAATATTCTACCCTCTCCGGTGCGTCTATTGGGGTTGACGACTTTGTAATACCAGAAGACAAGGCAAAGATTATTGCAGGTGCGGAAGAAGAGATTAGAGAGATCGAAGGACAGTTTGCATCGGGTTTAGTTACCCAGGGCGAGAAATACAACAAAGTCATTGATATTTGGACTCGGGCAAACGATAAGGTGGGCTCTGCAATGATGGAAACGCTGGCCAAAGAAACGGTTAAAAACCGTGAAGGGGATGATGAAGAGCAAACTTCATTCAATAGCGTTTGGATGTACTCTGATTCCGGAGCTAGAGGATCTCCGGCTCAAATAAGGCAGCTTTCAGGCATGCGTGGTCTTATGACTAAGCCTGATGGGAGCATTATAGAAACACCAATCACAGCAAACTTTCGCGAAGGTCTTTCAGTGATGCAGTATTTCATTTCGACTCATGGTGCTAGAAAAGGGTTAGCGGACACCGCTCTGAAAACAGCAAATTCGGGATACTTAACACGCCGTCTAGTTGACGTTGCGCAAGACTTGGTTATTACAGAAGTGGATTGCGGTACCGAAGCTGGAATGCTTATGTCTGCGGTAATAGAGGGCGGAGATGTCGTAGAAGCTCTAGGCACCAGGATTTTGGGAAGGGTTACTGCAGAAGATGTTATTGACGATGGCAATCTGATTGTTGAGAAGGGCACGATGCTAGAAGAAAAATCGGTTGAGCTGATTGAGGCGTCTGCTGTGGACGAGATTATGGTGAGGAGTCCAATTACCTGTGAGACCCGCTACGGTCTCTGCAGCATGTGCTACGGAAGAGACCTCGGTAGGGGGCACCTAGTAAATATTGGAGAGGCAGTAGGAGTTATAGCTGCTCAGTCTATCGGAGAGCCTGGAACTCAGCTGACCATGCGTACTTTCCATATTGGAGGAGCAGCGTCTCGAGCAACTGCGATAGATAATGTTCAGGTTAAGCATACCGGGGCAATAAAGCTTCATAACTTGAAAACTATAAGCAAGACTGATGGAGATTTGGTTGCCGTTTCACGATCAGGCGAAATAGCGGTCTCCGATAATGAAACTGGAAGAGAGCGAGAAAGATATAAGTTGCCTTATGGAGCGGTATTAAAAAAAGGAGATGGCGATGAAGTAGAATCTGGAGCCATCATAGCGAACTGGGATCCACACACACACCCTATAGTTTCAGAGGTACAAGGGCAGGTTGTATTTGAAAGCATGGAGGAAGGCCTCACTATAAGGCGTCAAACAGACGAATTGACTGGACTCTCTAGCATATCGATTATAGATCCTAAAGATAGACCAAGCTCCGGAAAAGATATGAGACCAGCGGTAAAGTTAGTGGACTCAAACGGTGAAGATCTTATGCTTGCTGGCACGGAGGTGCCTGCTAATTATTTTCTCGAGGCTAATGCGATCTTGAGTTTGGAGGATGGAGACAGTATCGAAGCCGGAGACGTTATCGCAAGAATACCTCAAGAAGGCTCGAAGACCAGGGATATTACCGGTGGTTTGCCTCGAGTAGCAGATCTTTTTGAAGCTAGGAAACCGAAGGACGCGGCAGTACTAGCTGAAATATCCGGTACTGTGAGTTTTGGGAAAGAAACTAAGGGTAAAAAGAGGTTAGTTATAACTCCAAGCGATGCAAGTAGTTTGCCTGAGGGCACTGATCATTATGAAACTTTGATTCCGAAATGGCGGCACATGGCTGTTTTTGAAGGAGAGAATGTTGAAAAGGGTGAAATTGTCTCGGATGGACCGGAATCACCTCATGATATTCTCAGACTAAAAGGGGTTGAACCGCTTGCGAACTATATTGTCAAAGAGGTTCAGGATGTCTACCGGCTCCAAGGCGTTGGTATTAATGACAAGCATATCGAAGTCATAGTCTGTCAGATGCTAAGGAAAATAGAGATCACTAACACTGGTGAATCTGAAATGATCAAAGGAGAGCAAGTAGAGTTTAATAAGTTTCTCGAAGAAAACGACAGGCTCAAGTCAGAAGGGAAAGATCTTGTCGAAGGAGCTAGAATTCTGTTAGGAATCACAAAGGCAGCTCTTGCGACGGAATCATTCATCTCTGCGGCATCTTTCCAAGAGACCACTAGAGTCCTCACAGAAGCTGCAGTTACAGGAAAAAGAGACTATCTTCGAGGACTTAAAGAGAACGTAATCGTGGGAAGATTAATTCCAGCCGGCACGGGTTTGAAATATCATGAAGATAGAAAAAAGAGACAAGAATCCGGAGAAGATCAGAAAATAAGTGCGGTAGAAATAGAGCAGGCTTTATCGGATGCGCTTAGTTCATCTGAATCAGGCTAGCAGAATCTGCAAGGGGCTTGGATTTTCGTCAAAGCCCCTGTAGAATCGCGTCCCTTTAGCAACCTTTTAAGAAAATGGGAGATCAATTTTTATGGCAAGAATCAACCAATTGGTTCGCAAGCCGAGAAAGCGGAAAGTTGTAAAAAGCGATGTTCCGGCGCTTCAATCTAGTCCTCAGAAAAGAGGTGTATGCACTAGGGTATACACTACAACCCCGAAAAAACCGAATTCAGCCCTCAGAAAGGTTTGCCGGGTCCGCCTGACTAATGGCTATGAAGTTACCTCTTACATAGGAGGAGAGGGGCATAATCTGCAAGAGCACTCTGTAGTTTTAATCCGAGGAGGAAGGGTCAAAGATTTGCCTGGCGTTAGGTATCATACGGTTCGAGGCACACTCGACACTACTGGAGTTAATGACCGTAAGCAGGGTCGATCAAAGTACGGCGCAAAAAAACCAAAAGTCTAGACCTCATTTGTTATAAGTAAGGCCGGAGATGAATTCCGGAGAAACCTGAAGGAGAAAAAATGCCAAGAAGAAGAGTACCCCCAAAACGAGACATCCTTCCTGATCCAAAATATGGAGATAAGACCTTAGCTAAATTCATGAATCATGTCATGGTAAGTGGAAAGAAAGCTGTAGCTGAAAAGATAGTTTATGGAGCCCTTGAACAGATAAAAAATAATGGCTCTCCGAATCCTTTAGAAGTGTTTGAATCTGCTCTCGAGTCAGTTGCACCAGCAGTAGAAGTAAAGTCTCGAAGGGTTGGGGGCGCTACGTACCAGGTTCCTGTGGAAGTAAGACCTTCCAGGAGAATAGCCCTTGCGATGAGATGGTTAGTTGATTCTGCTAGAGCAAGAGGCGAGAAATCTATGGCGCTTCGATTAGCGGGTGAGTTGGTTGATGCGTCAGAGGGTAGAGGTGCAGCAGCAAGAAAGCGCGAAGATACTCATCGGATGGCAGAAGCAAATAGGGCGTTTGCCCATTATCGGTTTTAGCCAAAGAGCCTTTTTGTTTGTCTAGGGAAACCCCCCTATCGTTGTATCGAAACATTGGCATAGTTGCCCACGTTGATGCTGGCAAAACAACAACAACGGAGAGAATTCTTTTCTATACAGGCCTTTCTCACAAAATTGGAGAGGTCCACGATGGTGCCGCCGTCATGGACTGGATGGAACAGGAACAAGAGCGAGGCATTACGATCACTTCTGCTGCGACTACAACTTTTTGGCGCGGTAGCACCAAGCAGTTCCCTCAACACAGAATAAATATCATAGATACTCCAGGACACGTTGATTTTACTATTGAGGTCGAGCGCTCGCTAAGGGTGCTCGATGGAGCAGTCGTAGTTTTTTGTGGAGCTTCGGGAGTTGAGCCTCAATCAGAAACTGTTTGGCGTCAAGCGAATAAGTATAGCGTTCCAAGAATTGTTTTTGTAAACAAAATGGATAGGGCCGGCGCTGATTTTTTCCGAGTTATTGAACAAATTGAGCAGAGATTAGGATCTCATCCTGTTTGTCTTCAGCTTCCCATCGGACAGGAAGACGAATTCGCAGGAGTCGTAGATTTGATAAAAATGAAGGCAATTTATTGGCATCAAGAAGACCAAGGATTGAGCTTTCGGGAAGACCTAATTCCAGAAGAATTAATTGCTAAATCAGAACACTTCAGAGAAAAACTAGTTGAAGTCGCGGCCGAGGCTGACGATATTCTTATGGAAAGATATTTAGATACGGATACGTTGAGTCCAGAAGATATTCTTGAAGGCCTGAGAAAAAGAACACTATCAAATGAAATTGTTCCGGCCTATTGCGGATCGGCTTTTAAGAATAAAGGGGTTCAAACCGTCTTGGACGGTGTTGTTAGCTTTCTACCAGCTCCTGATGAGGTAAAGGCGATAAGAGGTTTTTTGCCTTCTGATGAGACTTCGGAAAAAGAACGTTCCCCGTCAGATGAAGAGCCTTTTTCTGGGCTGGCCTTCAAAATAGCCACTGACCCTTTTGTTGGCAATCTCACTTTTTTTAGGGTCTATTCTGGCATCTTAAGTTCAGGTGATTCTGTTTGGAATTCGACAAAAGGAAAAAAGGAGCGAGTTGGAAGAATGGTGCAGATGCACTCAAATGAGCGTAAAGACATTAAAGAAGTTCGAGCCGGAGACATCGCTGCCGCGATAGGGTTCAAATTTGCGACCACGGGCGATACTTTGTGTGACGCTAGTCATCCAATAATGTTAGAAAAAATGGAGTTTCCAGAACCTGTCATACATGTAGCTGTTGAGCCAAGGTCAACGGCTGATCAAGAAAAAATGGGCATAGCTTTGGCAAAGCTTGCTGCTGAGGACCCCTCCTTTAGGGTTAGGACAGATGAAGAATCAGGCCAAGTCATAATTGGAGGTATGGGAGAGCTCCATCTTGACATAGTTGTAGACAGAATGAGGAGGGAGTTCAACGTAGAGGCAAATATAGGCAAACCTCAGGTAGCTTATAGAGAAACTTTACGGAAGTTGGTGGAGACCGAGGGAAAATTTATACGTCAGAGTGGTGGAAAAGGTCAATATGGTCACGTTTGGCTTCGAATTGAACCGAGTGACAAAGTTTATGAGTTTTTTGATGAAATTGTCGGCGGCTCGGTGCCAAAAGAGTACATTGGAGCTGTAGACAAAGGAGTGAAAGATCAGATGGCGAACGGTGTTCTCGCAGGCTATCCCCTGCAGGGTGTCAAGGTAACGCTTTTCGACGGCTCCTACCATGATGTTGATTCAAGTGAGGTAGCGTTCAAAGTAGCAGGCTCGATGGCCCTGAGAGCCGGGGCGTTGGAAGCAGATCCGGTGCTTCTAGAGCCCGTGATGAGTGTAGAGGTGGTTACTCCTGAAGAGCATTATGGGGATATAGTCGGCGATTTGAGTCGAAGAAGAGGGGTTGTCCAGGGCATGGAGGACGTTCCTTCTGGTAAAGCGGTAAAGGCCCAAGTTCCTTTGTCTGAAATGTTTGGGTATGCGACAGACATGCGTTCGGCTACTCAGGGCAGAGCTACTTACTCGATGGAGTTTCTTAAGTATAGCGAAGTTCCGGTTAGCATTTCAGAGATGTTAGTGAGAAAATAGCTAGCAGTCAGCAAGTTCTTGTGCTGTTCAATTCAAGACCAATTTCTTTCAGGTTTTTCTGGCTTTTGAAATAAAAGCAACGTATCATTCGCGACCCTGACTACGATTCAGGAGAAGCGGAGAATTCTTTCTCCATTTCTAAAAAAGGCGCCGACATGGTGTCGTGGGTAGCTCGGTTAAGGAGCATTTGGCAAAAATGCGACTCCCTTTAAAAAAAGAAAGGGGGGTGTCTTTTGCCTTTGCGATTGTTGAAAAGTGTCCTCTGAGGAATAAGCGATGGAGAGTCAAAGAATAAGAATTAGGCTGAAAGCTTTTGACCACAAGCTTATCGATCTTTCCACTCAAGAAATAGTCAACACTGCAAAACGCACTGGAGCTCAGGTCCGAGGGCCGATTCCTCTCCCGACAAGAAAAGAGAAATTTACGGTCTTGATATCGCCGCACGTTTATAAAGATGCGAGAGACCAGTACGAAATCCGGACTCACAAGAGAGTGTTAGATATCGTCGAGCCTACCGAAAAAACTGTTGATGCTCTAACCAAGTTGGACTTGGCAGCGGGCGTGGAAGTTCAAATTAACCTTGGATAGCATTAGAAGACTTTGTAGGTATTACCATGACAATAGGAATAGTTGGTAAAAAAATTGGGATGACTCGTATTTTCACTGATGAAGGCAAATCTTTGCCTGTCACGGTTATTGAAGCGCAGCCAAATAGGGTCACTCAAATTAAGACCATTGACAGAGACGGATATAGTGCAGTCCAGGTTACTAAAGGAAAAACTAAAAACACAAGAGTAAATAAGCCTTCGGCGGGTCTATATTCTAAGGTCTCCGTCGAAGCCGGAGAAGGTCTTTGGGAGTTTAGGCTTAGAGAGCATCAGACTGACGAAATTGGGGAGGCCATCACGGTAGCAGAATTTTCGGAGGGGCAGAAAGTCGATGTTAGAGGGATTTCCAAAGGAAAGGGCTTTGCTGGGGTGGTGAAACGGTACAATTTTAAGACTCAAGATATGTCTCACGGCAACTCGGTTTCACACCGCGCTCCTGGCTCGATTGGACAATGTCAAACGCCTGGACGTGTGTTTAAAGGTAAAAAGATGGCCGGACACATGGGATCGGCTCGTGTAACCACCCAGGGGCTAGAAATAGTAAAAATAGATTCTGAAAATCATTTGATTCTTGTCAAAGGTG
>CAJWLI010000025.1 GCA_913043075.1 uncultured Gammaproteobacteria bacterium | reverse complement strand
TGATTGTGAACTCTACCCGTGATCCCTGTTTGAGAGATCGAAATCCTTCCCCTTTAATTGAACGATAGTGGACAAACAGATCTTCTCCGTTTTCCCTTTCAATAAAGCCAAAACCCTTTGCATCGTTGAACCACTTTACTGTTCCAGTATCTCTATCAGACATAGCTCGCCTTCCTCGCCAATAATCCTTTAACGTTACTAAAAACCTAAGCTAATTTAATAAGAACATAAAGGACGATATTGTCGCAAATGTTTTTAAGTTATTCCCTATGACTCTATATTTCTAGTATCAGCGATTTTTTGTGTTCTAAATTCTTTATAACCTCGTCCAACCTCTGCCTCTTGAGATCTTCTTTTTCTACGATTGCTTTTGGAGCTTTGTCTATGAAGTTCGGATTTTCAAGCTTTTTCTTTATAGCCTCAAACTCTTTATTTTTTTTAGTTAGCTCCTTAGACAGCCTAGTTAATTCGGATTCCTTATCGATGAGATTTTCCATCGGAACTAATAACTCCATAGTCCCAGCTATTGCGGTGGCGGCCAGAGGGTTATGATCTTCCGGCTCTTTCCAAGTTATCGATTCGGGAACAATTAAAGCCTTGAGCAGCAGTTCGAATTTCTCTAGGTTTAACCTATCTTGCTCGGTCCCTCGAGAAATTATTATTGGTATTTTTCTTACTGGCGAAATATCCATTTCTCCTCGTATATTTCTTATCGCTGTGACAGTCTCCTTTAGCCAACAAATATTTTTGATAGCTTGTTCATCGGTCAGGGTCGAATCAGAGATGGGATAATTTGCGACCATTAAATAATCTCCGGCGTCTTTATACTCCCTTGGTATCTTTTGCCAAATCTCTTCGCTTATAAAAGGTGTGAAAGGGTGAATAAGTCTAAGAATGGACTCAATTATTGTGATAAGAGTTTTTTTAGTTTCGTTTTTTTCGTCGTCTGAGCTTTCGTCACTTTGAAGCACTGGTTTTGTCAACTCCAAATACCAGTCACAGAATTCATTCCATACAAACTCGTAGATCGCTTTTACCGCAAGGTCAAACCTAAAAGTTTCCATCGCAAAATCGACGGCTCTAATACATGCTTGCAGTTCTGACTGAATCCACTTGTTTACATCAAGGTTTATTTTTGCATCTAAAATTTGTTTGCTGTCTTTATTTTCTATCTTAGAGAGAACGTATTGTCCTGCATTCCAAAGTTTGTTGCAGAAATTACGATAGCCCTCGACTTTTTTTACATCAAAACTCACTGATTTCGATCCTGAGGCCAGTGATTGAAATGTAAATCTTAAAGGGTCGGTACCGTACGCTGAGATCCCCTCTGGATACTCCTTGATAGTGTTTTTCTCAATTTTTTGACTCATTTTTGGCTGCATAAGATTACTTGTGCGTTTCTTAACCAAACTTTTTAAAGATATTCCCTCAATGATATCGGTTGGATCGAGACCGTTCCCTTTTGACTTGGACATCTTTTGTCCATTAGCGTCGGTTATTAGTCCGTGGACGTAAACTTTTTTAAAGGGGACCTCTTCAAGGAAGTATAAAGACATCATGATCATTCTTGATACCCAAAGACTTATAATGTCGTGACCGGTCACCATGACACTAGTCGGATGGAATGTTTCCAACTCTTTAGTTTTTTCTGGCCAGCCGAGAGTAGAAAAAGTCCAAAGCGCGGAAGAAAACCATGTGTCTAAGACGTCTTTATCTCTATCAAGTTTTACATTTTTTGCAAGAGAATACTTTGCTCTTACTTCTTCTTCAGATCGCCCAACAAAGACATTTTTCTCTTGGTCGTGCCACGCTGGAATTTGGTGGCCCCACCAAAGCTGTCTACTTATACACCAGTCTTGGATGTTCCTCATCCAAGAAAAATAGATGTTCTCCGTATTTTTTGGGAGGAATTCAATTTCTCCATTCTCGACAACTTTTATTGCATTTTCAGCAAGAAGATCCGCTGAGACAAACCATTGATCAGACAGGAAAGGTTCAACAATTTCTCCGGTTCGCTCGCCTCTGGGGATCGCAGCGATGTGATCTTCAATTTTCTCAATTAAACCTAAACTGCTAAGTTCTTCGACTATTTTTTTTCTTGCGTCAAAGCGATCTAGGCCTTCATATGCTTTTGGAGTCTGGTCGTTAAGTGTGCCATTTGCGTTTAATATGTTTACAAGTTCTAAGCCGTGTCTTTTCCCGACATCATAGTCATTAAAGTCATGGGCTGGAGTTATTTTCACGCATCCCGAACCGAAGTCAGGGTCTACATATTGATCCGCTATTATTTGAATTTTTCTCTCGGTTATCGGGAGGTTTATTGTTTCCCCAATATATTTCTTATACCTAGTGTCTTCGGGATTTACTGCTACCGCGGTATCACCCAGCATAGTCTCAGGCCTGGTTGTCGCGACTACTAAAAACTCTCCTTCTAGGTCAGCTATTGGATATCTCAAATGCCACAAACTACCTTTTTCTTCTTTCGATTCTACCTCGAGATCGGAGAGAGAAGTTTTAAGTAGCGGATCCCAATTTACTAAACGTTTGCCCCTATAAATTAATCCATCTTCGTAGAGTTTGATAAACACTTCGTTTACTGCATTGGAAAGCCCTGGGTCCATGGTGAACCTTTCGGTATCCCAGTGCAGAGAAGCCCCCAGTTTTCTGAGTTGATTCGAGATGGTCTTCCCCGATATTTCTTTCCAGTCCCAAACCCTTTGAATGAATTGTTCTCTTCCCAACTGCGATGGAGATACATTTTCTTTGGCTAACTGCTCTGTAACAAGCATTTGGGTTGCTATGCCTGCATGGTCGGTTCCCATTTGCCAAAGTGTCTTTCTCCCTTTCATTCTGTGATAGCGGATCAGAGCATCTACAATGCTATGCTGGAACGCGTGCCCCATGTGCAAAGTCCCTGTGACATTTGGAGGAGGGATTGCTATCGAGAATGGAGCGCCTTGGCCTGAAGGATCAAAAAGATTGTTTTTTTCCCAAGCCTTATACCATTTCTCTTCTATGTCTTTAGGCGTATATTTCTGCATTATTAGGTGAGATTTTTATTTCTCTTACTTTGGTGATTAGTTCAGTATAACCGCGAGCGAGCTGGCTGTTAAATTCCCTTTATCAATCGAGACACTTGGAGATGCTTGAAAGATCCTTTATGAGCTTTTTTCTGAATCTATTTTGTATTTTTGGTCTCTTAGTCTTCTTTGAACTGTCCACATCGAGAGATCTTTCTAGATCATCCACGACTTCGGGAAATAATTCTAGTGTGTTCGGGTCTCTCAGCTGGTCTTTCATGATAACTTAGGCATCTATATGCTTTGTCCTTATTTTCCTGAAATCATCTGCTTTTACGACCCATTTTGTGATAGTTGACTTCGTAACCGCGCTCTTTGTAAAAAGAATAAGCTTTTCTCGCGGCGCTTCTGTCTGACTCTTTTTCAGGCACAACTTCCGCTACCCGATCAAACCTAGAAAAAAATATGGGAGTGCTTCCTGAAAGATTGACAAAAACGTCTTCGTGTTCTGGTGCATCCGTCTCTGTACAAATTCTGATTGGCGCGTTGAGTTGATCCCCTTTCAAAGAATGCGGGATGAAGGAATCTTCTGAAAAGCTCCAAAGTTTTTCATCGAGCGTTTTGGCGTATTCAATACTCCGGGTTTGGACATGAATTTTATGACCTTTGCGATATATGAGGGAGATCAATTTGCATGCAAAGAGAAGCTCGTCGCCCTTTACAAGATAGAAATCGATCTTTGTCATCTACTCGCTCGATGCTATGTTTGATAGATATTCAAATAGAAGTGGGACAGGCCTACCTGTCGCGCCTTTTTTTGATCCGCTTCCATTAAAGGCAGTGCCTGCAACGTCTAAATGGGCCCATCTATGCTTTTCTGCAAACCTAGACAAGAAACAGGCTGCTGTGATGCTGCCGGCCTCTCTTCCTCCGATGTTCGCCATGTCGGCAAACTTGCTATTTATTTGGCTTTGGTATTCTTTCCAAAGAGGCATTTGCCACACTCGGTCAAGTGAATTTTCGCCGGATTTTGTCAAGGCTTTCGCTAACTCATTATCATTCGAATACATTGCGCTTGCGTGGCTACCGAGAGCGACTACGCAAGCGCCTGTTAGTGTTGCCACGTCTATTACTGTCTCGGGTTTAAATCTTTCGACGTAAGTAAGGGCGTCGCATAAGACCAGCCTTCCTTCTGCATCCGTGTTAAGTATCTCCACCGTTTGCCCGGACATAGATTTTACGATATCGCCAGGTCGAGAAGCTGAACCTGATGGCATGTTCTCAGCGGCGGCAAGAACAACGACAAGGTTTATCGGAAGTTTGGATTCCGCCGCCGCAAGAATGGTACCAAAGGACGTCGCTGCGCCACACATGTCCCAAATCATTTCGTGCATTCCAGCCCCTGGCTTTAAGGATATTCCCCCAGTGTCAAAAGTAATACCCTTCCCAACTATTGCATGCACTGGACCCTTTGCTATTGAGCCTTTGTAAGAAATAATAATAAATTTTCCTGGCTGGTCGCTACCCTTCGTCACCGACATAAAGGCACCCATTCCTAGGGCTTCTATTTCTTTTTCTTCGATGATCTTAGTGCTAATGGTTCTATATTTTTTTGCTAGTTCTTTTGCTTGATCAGCAAGATACTGTGGTGTGCAAATATTCCCAGGGAGGTTTCCTAAATCCTTTGCTTTTTTTATTCCCATCGAGAGTGCAAGGCCTTTTTTGATGCCTTCTGAAAATGAGTTCATTTCCTCTTTGCTTGCTAAGACGTCAATAGATTTTAGGTAAGAGTTCTTGTTTTTGGTCCGTTCTTTCAGGTTTTGAAATTCATAGAGACTACTCTCTATAGACTCGACTAATTTTTGACTTTTCCAAGAAATTGTTTTCTTAAACTTAGCAACTTCAATAATGCAAACCAGTGCTGATCGAAGCCGCATCGCTTTCAATTTCCGAATAAAGAACTCTATCGCTTCTGAGAACTCTGATTCTTTGAATGCGCTTTTAGAGCCAAGACCTACCAATAAAATCCTCGTAGCCGAAATTCCTCCTATATCTTGCAGGAGCAGACTTTCGTGTTTTTCCCCTTTGAGATCGCCTCTCTTTATGACTTTGCTAATGTAGCCCCCACTAGCTTTGTCTAATTTCTTTGCGGTGGGGGAAAGGATCCCTCCCTCAAAAACCCCGGTGACAATGCAGGGCGTCCTGCTTTTCTCCGGCTCTCCAAGTTTTAAGTTGTATTTCATTCCCCCTCCAGTATTTAGTGAACTTGGTTCAAGGAGTATTATAATGCGCAATTCGCGGTTTTGCCCAATTGTCTATTTGGAAAAGAACAAAAATGATTTTGTACAGATATTTTTTAAAAGAGATCGCTTTTACAGCATTGACGGTTAGCGGGATACTAACCGTGATTGCGGTGAGCTGGCGTTTTAGCGGATATCTTGAGGACGCTGCATCAGGTTCGCTTAACTCAGAAATCCTTTTTGTCTTGATTTTTTGGCGATTGCCAAGTTTTCTTGAAATCGTTGTCCCAGTAAGCTTTTTTCTGTCTGTCATCTTGGTGTTGGGACGATTATCAGCCGAAAACGAAATGATTGTGATGAAATCTTTTGGTTTGAGCCCTGGAAACATTGGACTGATGGTTCTTAGCTTAGCTCTATTTTTTTCGCTGGTATCGGCTTTGTTAGCCGGTTTTATCAAACCCCTCGGGGAGAGGCAGGTAGATCAGCTGCTGATAGCTCAAGCGAATCAGACAGATTTCGATAAGCTTATTTCTGGAAGATTCCAATCCTTTAGGTCGGGCGAAAAAGTAATCTATGCCAGGAATGTAACTGACCAATATCAGCTAGAAGATATTTTCATAAATGCTTTCCATCATGACTCTAAAGGCACTACGGCGAGGCATTTTTCAACGATTCTTGCTAGTACTGGTTATTTCGATTCCAGCTCTAGCAATGAATTGATGTTGGTATTACAGGATGGTGTCAGGTTTTATGGTCGGCCGGGCATGGCTGATTACGAAGTGATTTCTTTCCAAGAATATGGCCAACCAATCGAAACGAATTCAACTTTCTCTAACACTTTTTCATTTTCATCGATGACCAACTCACAGCTTTTTAATTCAATGGAGCCCGGAGCTTCCGCTGAATTGCATTGGAGGCTTGCAATGGCCTTGTTAATTCCTATCTTGGGTTTTATCGCTATTCCTTTTTCTGAGGCTAGTTCACGGGAAGGACGGTACGGGAAAGTGGTGCCAGCAATGATAATATGCTTCCTCTATATTTTTTCCTTGGCTGCGGGCAAATCCGCTCTTGCTCGGGAAGAGATACCCTCTATCTTTGGCCTTTGGTGGGCACACGCAATTTTTATAATTTTTGCTGTACTTTTCTCTCAAAAGGATCGAATTTCTTCATTCTTAGTCTTCAAATTCAATTTTCCTAAGCAGAACAACTCTGGTTCCTGACGCTCGATCGTGCCAGGTTAGCCTGTCAGGATCAAAAAGCATCCATATAAAACCCAGTCCTAACATTGAAACTGAAACAAGAGCAAAGAAAAGCCTTGCAAAGCATTCTTGCCAACTCAATGTTTGCAGGCTTGGGCTAACCAATTTGATTTTCCATACTTGCATTCCAAGGGTCTGTCCGCGCAATCGCCAAAAGTACGAATAAAAAAGGCACGCCTCAAAATATAATCCGAACTGAAACAGAGGTCCTTGCAACGCGGCCCCGTCATTAATAAAAGCGACAAGCAGCAGTGTAGTGATGAGCCACATAGCAATGATAAGCAGTGAGTCGTACAATATTGCAGCTAGCCTTCTGAAGAGGCCAGCTGATTGATACTCTTTATCCATTAAATTCTCAAATTAAAAGGTTGATGATTATACTATGAGAAAACACATCTCGATCATTTTGCTCATTGCCGTCGTCGACGTTTCTTTATCATCAGTTTATGCGCAAAGCTTTAAGGAGTACCTGGTTTTTGTTCGTGAAAAAGCAATCGAGGCTGGGATTTCAGAAGCAATAATTAATCAAGAGCTTTCTCAGCTAAAACCTGACCCTAGAGTCTTAGCGTTAGATAGAAAACAACCTGAGTTTATTCAAACTACCGAGGATTATCTTAAGGCACGTCTATCTGACAAAAGAATTAACGACGGAAGGAATTTAAGACAAATACATAACAGAGACCTATTAGCCGTCGAACGGACTTATCAAGTAGATGCTAATTATATAGTCGCTTTTTGGGGTTTGGAGACAAACTTCGGGCGTTACCAAGGAAAATACTCAGTCATTCGCTCCTTGGCAACGCTTGGCCATGATCCAAGAAGAAATACTTTTTTTACTCGAGAATTAATAAGTGCACTAAAAATACTCGATGAGGGACATGTTAAATCTGGATCATTTGTCGGAGCTTGGGCTGGAGCGATGGGACAAAGTCAGTTTATGCCAAGCAGTTTCTTTGGTTATGCCCAGGACTTTGACGGGGATGGCAAGAAAGATATCTGGAATTCCGAATTAGATGTGTTTGCGTCGATAGCTAATTACCTAAGAAAAAACGGTTGGATTTATTCTTATCTATGGGGCAAGAAAGTAAACGTTTCGAATGAAGTTTACGACCGTTTCCCACCGACGCCAGGGAAAAGTGGTTGCCGAGCTATGAAACATCACTCTGCTCCATACCCGTTAACGCATTGGATAGACCTGGGGATTGATCCTGGGAAACTTTCTAAGGATAAAACCTATAAGCTTTTGCGTTTGAGCGATACCCCTGATCAGACTTACCTGGTTGGAAAAAATTTTGAAACCATTTTGCAGTACAATTGCGCGAACAAATATGCTGTTTCTGTAGGACTGCTAGCTGATTATCTCGCCGATATTTAGTTGGCATTCATAAAAAATCCGTCCGTTTCGGCGAAGATTTGGTTTCCCTCGGCCGAACGAATAATCCCTTTCATCTGCGTCATTCTTCCTTTTTGTTTTAAAAGGTGTCCCTCGACTTGAGTTTCTGATTCGCACGGCAGTTCTGCAAAGTAACGAATGCTACATTTTGCCGTGAAAGCTTTTTTGCCCTTTAGAAAAAGCCAATTTCCCATCACATCGTCAAGAACAGTAAATATTATTCCACCGTGAACTATTCCTTTATATCCGCATAGGTTTTTCCCTGGTTTAAAATCTGCAACGCAGACATCATCTTTAAGTCGGAATTTTAACTGCAGTCCGATAGGGTTGTTCGGCCCGCATACGAAACAGTTGTTAGCGTCGGATAAAAGCTTATTCAATTCGAAAACTCCCTTCTTTTAGCATCACGATATATAATAATAGAATGCATCTTGAAACACATAAAACATATTGTCCTCACTGTGGTGAGAGAATTGAATTAGTTGTTGACCCGTCGGCAGATCAGGAATACATCGAGGACTGCCAAGTGTGTTGTAATCCTTTTGAAGTGAGAGTTGTCAGAGATGCCAATGGCACGTCGGCAGAGATATTTGGAAATATATAGGCCAGTAAATATTTTTTAGAAAATAGTCTTTGGTGGTTTAGCTATGGAAAAAAAGGGGGTGGTAGACTTTGTGAAAGCGGCTGAAAAGCTTAGGCATGCTCGTGCAGAAATAAAGCTGGAAAGCATGCAAGATGCGTTCAGAGAAGCGCGCGGAGAAAAAAACAAAGAAGATAAAAAGAAGCAGAAAAATAAAAAAAAAGGAAAAAACAAAAAGAAATAGTTTCCAAACTTATTCTGCGTTCTGCGCCTCGATTTTTTTGATCAAAGATTTACGGATCATCTCTCTGGATTCGAAGCTTATCTTATTGGGGTCGGTTTCCGATTTGATTTCAATGGGACGATGAATTTCCATTAGAACTTTTCCAGGCCTCCAATCAATCGAGTCTGTTGCTAAGACGTGGTGAGTGTCGTGGAGAGTGATTGGAACAACCGGAAACTCTAGATCCTTTGCCATGCGAAAGGCTCCTTTTTTGAAAGGGCCTAAATTCCCGTCTCTAGATCTAGTGCCCTCCGGAAAAAAGATGATGCAATCGCTTCTCGCTATATTCCTCTTCGCATCTCGGAGTGCTTTAAGATCGAATTCCGTATTCTTTCGATCCACAAATATATTTCCCATTGCTACACAGGCTTGTCCTAAAAAGGGAATGTATCTCAATTCTTTCTTCATCACCCATTTTAGGTTTTTGCCAAGAAAGCCGTACAAAATATAGATATCAATCAGACTCAGATGGTTGGCCACTAAAATGTAGCATTGGTTATCTCGTAAATTTTCGAGGCCAGTAATTTCAAGCTTTATTAAGCAGACCTTCGCATTAATTCTTGCCCAAAATGAGGCGAGCTTCTGCGAACAAGCTGCTGGAAATCCAAAAATGGATATCACAACAATACAGCTTCCAATTATAATTGTTGTCATTAGGAGTGCTGGAAAGATTATGAACCATTTATAGAGGTTCAGAGCGAGAAGGGTCAGCGGTTGGTTATCCTCGTTCTTTTGGAAATTCAATTTTCGTTTAGTCGTGTTAAGCAATTTTAATAGTACCTCTAGACCTGCTCAAAGTTTGCTGGAGTGTCTCCGGCCGTCGTTATTCTCCACATCTCTCTGCGGTGTCCTGCGTAGTCTGAAGACGCTGAGTGTTGGGTGCATCTGTTGTCCCACATTACAAGACTGTTTCTCTTCCAATTAACTCGGCATGTAAATCTAGCTTCAGTAATCAAATCATTAAGATAATCAAGTAAGGGTTGGCTCTCTTCATCAGTCATCCCGTCGAATCTTATTGTATAAGTTGGATTTATCCAGAGCGAAGGCTTTCCCGTAACCGGGTGCTTCCTGATCACAGGGTGGCTCTCAAATCCGGGTTCTTCCTTTTCGTTTGTAATGGTCATATTTTCTAAATGATTTTTTAGGCTGGCATTAGGGCCGTAGGAGCGAATTGAACTATGAAGTGCTCGGAGCCTGGACAAACTCTCTTGCATGCCTGTCGATAATGATTCATAAGCGTCCTGGAGGTTTGCAAAAAGAGTATCACCGCCTTTTGGCGGCACATCTAAGGCATAGAGTAATGTTCGGGCAGGAGGTTTTTTTTGAAATGTGAAATCAGTGTGCCACCCAGATCCGAAAGTGTGTTGGGACTTTTCGTTTGCCTCCTTTACTATAGGGACAACATCTGGGTAGTCTTCCAATCCTGAAAGATAAGGCGTTTCGCCAACCCCTCCAAATTTTCTAGCTAAATTCACAAGATCACATGGACCGAGTTGTTGGTCCCTAAAACATAAGACGAGGTAACGTGAAAATGCTTTTTCGATCGAAGAATACGTTTTTACGTCCATGTTAACGAGCTGGGCACCAATCACTTCGGCGCCTAAGGATTTGGCAATGGGAATGATTTCCATAACACTCGTACCTATAAAAATAGCTTTGTTTATGATAACTCAGAAGGTTCTTCGCAAGCCAAGACTAAAGGTTACATCGGGAGCTGTATTTGCAGCGATGTCCTCGCTAAGGGAAAGATCCAATGCAAATGACTCGCTTACTTTGATAGTGCCTCCTAGAACCAGTTGGGCACTCGCGTTTCCGAGTTGCTTTAAATCACTTGAATAAAAAGAAGTGTGATAGTCGAACTGCAATTTGAGATTTAATCTCTCTCTGACCTTCCGGCCGACTTGCGACGACCCAAAATACACTAAACCTTTTACTTTTGTTTCAAAAAGGTCGGCGGCGTTATTTTTCAAAACCCCGAGGGTTTGATTAAAATGCCACTTGGGGAATCTTAAGATAGACAGATTGCTGTAATGAACCATAGAAAAAAAACTAGTAAATTCTGATCCAGATAAATCGGAAAATTTTCCTGAAGGCAATTTAACACCTGCAGAAACCTTCCATAGCTGGTTTTTTCTATCTGATAAGTTTTTAGAGAAAATAATAGAAATGTCTCCGAGGGCCCCGGTGGAATTAGGGCCTAGGGCAAAAGATTCTCTACCATTATTTTTCACTTGATATAGCAGGCGGTTTTTTGGACTATGACGTCGACCACCATCGGGCAAATCAAAAAAAGAATGCCAGTTTTCGATGAATCCATCCAGATTGCCGCCACTGTGTTTTGAGTAAGGCACCACTAGTGAAAGTTCTGCTTTGTTGCCAAGTCCGTAGTCAATAGAGAGCTCCGTATTAAGGGTTTCCCCATCTAGCAGAATAGATTGCTGTTCGCCCAGACTTTCGCTGAAGTTGTTCGAAAGGGAAGCTTGTATCGTTCCTCTAAGGCTACCCTTAGTCATTATATTCGCTGATCTTGGTGCCGGTAGTCCGTGAATTTTTACGAGCGGACTAAAATTTGAAACAGCGAAAGGATCAGAGGTCGAGATTTCTGCGATCGCGGATCCCGAGCTAATAAGCAAGATAATGATCGCTGTTTTGAGTAGATTTTTGCTTTGCATATTATAGTGAGCTTGAGCACAAGTCCCAGCCGGCAAACCTTTCGAGGTTTTAAGGAGGAACCCCTAAAATTTAACTGGTCTTTCTCATCTTTTCTCTGTCATATAATGGATCCTTTGGCTTTCGCGCACCTAAGATCATGGGAGAATTCTTAAACCAAGTGTCGGCTGCTGGATCGTCTCTTACCCAATCAACCAGCTCGCTTCGGTAAGCGATTTTCCAAATCTCCTCTCGTTTTTCATAGCGATCAACGTAACGCCCGCTTATAAAAACATCACGCTGATTATCGTTAGCATCTTTTGTGCGATGGAAAGCCTGATAATAAACTTCACCAAAAGCTTCGTTATTCTCTATTTCAATGTTTATCTGTCCAAGAAAATGGTGGTTAGACAGATGTGACTTTAAAGCAGACTGACAGTATTCCACGAAGCCCTCCGGACCACCTTCATAAGTTCCATAAGAACAATACGCATCGTCCCAAAAAACCGAGCGTTCTAGGGTTCCGTCTAACCTGTCAAGCCCTCGCATATAGTTTGAGGATAAGTCTATGATTTCAAGCTTATCTGCAGCTGCTAACAGCCTTTTTAACTGATTTTCGCCCGCTTCAAGTTTCTT
>CAJWLI010000024.1 GCA_913043075.1 uncultured Gammaproteobacteria bacterium | reverse complement strand
CTCTGCATCCAGTTCTGTGGATTGTTTTGATGTGGCTATAGAGGCTTGTCGCCTGGCTGTTCAATTTATGACGCCAGTTATTCTTCTAAGCGATGGATACATGGCTAATGCGTCAGAACCTTGGTTAGTTCCTGACATAACCTCTTATAAGTCTTTCCCGGTGAGCTTTGAAACAGAAACAGAAAATTTTACGCCCGCGAAAAGAGATCCAGAAACACTTGCTCGAGTTTGGGCGAAGCCAGGAACTCCAGGATTAGAGCATCGAATAGGCGGTATCGAAAAAGATATCGATACTGGAAATATCTCATACGATTCAGAAAATCATCAGGCTATGACCGATCTTCGAGAGCGAAAAATCGAAAATATTTCTCAGTATATTCCCGAACAAACCGTAAGTTCTGGCCCAGAAAGGGGGAAGCTGGTAGTCGTAGGTTGGGGTTCTACCTACGGGGCCATTCACCAAGCGGTGAGACGTTGTCTTCAGGAAAAACTTGAAGTAGCCCATATTCACGTTCGCTACCTAAACCCTCTCCCTGGTAACCTCAAGGTTTTGCTGAGTCAGTATGAAAATATTCTTGTCCCGGAAATGAATACGGGCCAGTTCGTTAATCTGCTCCGTTCTAAGTTTTTGTTTGACGCAAAAGCCTTTAACAAAGTGTCTGGACAACCGTTTAAAATTAGAGAAATAGAAACTGAAATTAAGACAATCCTGGGAGTTAGCTAAAATGAACGCACCCGTTGCTGAACTTACGATAAAAGATTTTGCTTCCGACCAAGAGGTACGTTGGTGCCCTGGATGCGGAGATTATGCGATTCTGAAAACTGTTCAAAAGACTCTCCCGGAACTTGGCGTAGCGAAGGAGAATCAAGTGTTTGTATCCGGAATCGGTTGCTCATCCCGTTTCCCCTATTACATGAATACGTATGGATTTCACACCATTCACGGGCGCGCACCGTCTTTTGCTACTGGAATTAAACTAGCCAACCCGGATTTAGATGTCTGGGTAATTACTGGGGATGGCGATGGCCTAAGTATAGGTGGAAATCACATGGTTCATCTTTTAAGAAGGAATGTTAACCTGCAGTTATTGCTCTTCAATAACGAAATATACGGTTTGACCAAGGGGCAATACTCGCCAACATCAAAAGTAGGCACTTCGTCTCCCTCGACCCCTCATGGTTCGATCGATATGCCCCTTAAACCTTGCTCTTTCGCGCTGGGTTGCGGAGCAAAGTTTGTAGCCAGGAGCATCGATACTGAAGCAAAACATTTAGGGCCAATGCTAAAGCGAGCTCATTCCCATAAAGGGGCCGCATTCGTAGAAATATATCAAAACTGCCCGGTATATAACGACGGTATTTTCGACCAAATCAAAGAGAAGAAAACAGCTGCTGAAACTCGTTTAGTACTGGAACATGGGAAACCACTTACTTTCGGTGCTGAGCTGAATAAAGGCCTAAGATTAAACTCAAAAACTTTATCCTTAGAAATTGTAGTGCTTGGAGAGGGCGGCGTTAGTATCGAAGACATTGTCGTTCATGATGAGACCAATAAGGTTCTGGCACAGTTGCTGGCAAACTTGAAATTGCCAGACTTTCCTGAGCCAATAGGAGTTTTATATTGCGACCCGAGTGCTCCTGATTTCACCGGAGAAGTTTACGATCAAAGGACGGTTGTTAGAGAAAATAAGGAAAAGCCAGATTTGAATGCCCTACTTCGTACTGGACATACCTGGACCGTGGAGTAACATCTCCACTTGTAACGGGCACGAGGTATTAAGATTTTAGTAAGGACTTTTAAATGGCCGAGTTTGATCCATCTGACAATATTGGAACGATTCCTGTTCAAGAAAAACACCAGTTTGATCTGCAAAATTTGCAGGATTTTATGGAATCAAGTGTGGTTGGTTTTAAGGGAACGTTGACTGTTGAAGAGTTCGCAGGAGGCCAATCCAATCCCACATATCTTCTGACTGCTGGCGGGCAACAATACGTTATGCGTAGAAAGCCTCCAGGAATTTTGTTGAAGTCAGCGCATGCGATCGATCGAGAGTATAGAGTAATCAAGGCCTTAGAAAATACAAATGTTCCTACCGCTAAGACCTTTGCGCTTTGTATGGAGGATCAAGTTATCGGCACAAGTTTTTATGTGATGGAATATCTCGACGGACGAGTGATTTGGGATAGCACGGGTGGTCCTTATAGCCCAGAAGAACGCGCAAGATTCTGGGATTCGGCAAATGATGCGATCGCGAGACTTCATTGTGTAGATTTTGAATCGGTAGGGTTGAGCGATTTTGGAAAACACGGGAACTACGTAGCTCGTCAGCTAAAACGTTGGTCGGAGCAGTATGAGCACACCAGGCTCGACGATAACCCTTACATGGATAATTTGATTGAGTATCTGCCCAGCAATGTTCCGCTCGAGGATAAAACTGAGTGCGCGATAGTCCATGGAGATCCAAAAATTGATAACATGATGATGCACCCGCAACGAGATGAAGTTATTGGTGTGCTGGACTGGGAATTAAGTACTCTTGGAAATCCTGTCAGCGACTTTGCATACATGTGCATGCGTTACAGAGATTCTTTGAGAGACGTCGACCTAGAGAGCTTAGGAATTCCCTCTGAACAAGAATATCTAGAGGCTTATTGTCGTCGAACGGGCAGATCAGGGATAAATAATTGGGATTACTATATTGCGTTTAATATGTTCAGACTCGCTGCAATTCTTCAGGGCATTGCCAAGCGAGTTGTCGACGGGACGGCCTCAAGTAAGAACGCCGCAGAGGCTGGGCAGGGATCTTACGATCTAGCTAAACTAGCATGGGCTCAAATCGATAAATCTTTAAAAATCGACTAGGTCTTTTATAAGTCCGATGCGAAATTACTTACTGTGAGTTTTTCATTCAATTTACAAAATACTATGATGGATATGTAATTGGATGGCTTTTGAAAATTTCAAGGTGGACTTAGGTATTGCTCAGCTAACCTCACCCACCAGCTTGCTCCAATTTTTAAAATTTCATCATTAAAATCATAGGAAGGGTTGTGGATCATGCACGAGCCTTCTCCATCGCCATTACCGATCCATATATAGGCACCGGGACGCTCCTTAAGCATAAATGCGAAGTCCTCCGAACCCATAGATGGACGATGATTCGAAATAAGATTCTCTTTGCCCACTGTATCAACTGCAGCCTTCGCAGCTAAGAATGTTTCCTCTTCCTTGTTTATCGTTGGGGGGTATCGCCGCTCATAGAAAAAATCACTCTCCGCGTCGAAGGCATTGGCAATCTCTCTGCTTAATTGCCTCATTCTGGTCTCTAGCTGCTCTTGAACCTTCTCCGAAAAGCAACGGGTGCAGCCGCCTATTTTAACCTTGGTGGGGATAACGTTATAAGCATCCCCTGCCTGAAACTTTGTAACGGACAGAACGGCAGGTTCTTGAGGATCTATTTCTTTTGCGACAATATTTTGAAATGCTTCGACTATTTTTGTGCCAATCTGAATAGGATCGGTGGCTAGATGTGGCATGGCTGCGTGTCCGCCCTGTCCGGTTATTGTTAATTCAAAAATATCAAATGCAGCCATCATTGCACCCGGTTTGATAGCAAAGCAGCCGACAGGGATCCCAGGGATATTATGCATGCCAAAAACGGAGTTAACTGGGAATCGTTCAAACAAACCGTCTTCTATCATTGCTTTACCGCCCCCTTCATTTTCTTCAGCTGGTTGAAATATGAAATGAACGGTGCCTGAGAAGTTACCATGGTTTGACAGATATTGAGCTGCGCCCAAAAGCATAGTTGTATGTCCGTCGTGTCCACACGCGTGCATTTTCCCAACGTTTTTTGATTTGTGGTTGAAGTTGTTTGCCTCCTGAATGGGCAACGCGTCAAGATCCGCTCGCAAGCCCACCGCCAAGTTGCCGCTGCCGCGCCTCAGCGTTCCAACCACGCCGGTTCCCGCGACATTTTCTTCGACTTCAATATTGAATTCTCTAAGCTTCTCTGCAACGAATTTCGATGTCCGATATTCTTCAAACGCAAGTTCAGGGTGGGAGTGAAGATCTCTGCGCCACTCTACGAGTGTTTCCTCGATCTCTTCAATTTCCTTGAAGATCTTAATCAATTGCTCCTCCACCTAGTCTTTTAAAAATGGATTCAACATGCTGATCGTAAACGCCCAATCTCCGAAGTTCTCTAATCATACTAGTAATATACTCTGCGTTTGTCCCGCTCGGTCCTCGCGCTCTATTTATTTGTCTAGCAACACGTTCCAAAGATGCTTCTTCCGAGTAATAAGGATTATTCGGTCCCGCAACGTATGTCAAGCAGTCAAAAGAGCGGCCCAAAAGTGATGTTGCAATTATTGCAATTCTTTCGTAGCCATTTTTCTCTCTTAGATCCAGCGATTCGAGTACTTTATTTTCACAACGCTGATCAATATTGTATGCCACTCCCCAGCATCTGCTGTATTTTTTTTGTGACAAAGTAACTACTCTTCCGGGTAAAGACTCTGTGCCCCTGTGATCGGAGGATGCTTGCCAAAATCTTCTTTCCCATCCTAATATAAAACATGTTTTTTTCGTTTTGTAAGAAAATCCGGGATTCCACATTATTGAACCGTATCCGAAAACCCAAATCCCGCTCATGCTTTAATCCAACTTTTTGTTTACTGATTTGATATAAGACAATACGTCAAGAATCCCGTTTTTGTCGTAATCCCCGCACACAAAATTTGCTTTGGCTTTAAGTCTCTCATCGGCGTTGCCCATCGCAAAGCCATGCTGGCTTGCCGAGATCATTGGCATATCGTTTAGCTCGTCTCCTACACAACAAACCTCACTCTCAGCTATTTTCAGATTTTTTAAAAGTTTTTGAATACCTTTCCACTTATTGACATCTTTTGGAGTGATTTCGCAATAATAGTTTGGTTTCTCAAACGCAGGAACTGAGATGGCATTGTACTGATTTGGAAATTTTTCATTCAAAGCTTTGGCAAACCGGTCTAGGTCCTTTTCGTCTCCGATGAGTCCTGCCACAAGAAATTTTTCAGTTTTTGATATTAAATCAGAAATCTCTGAAACTGATTTATTATCATCATAATGTTTTTTTGTCACTTCGTTCCAGCAAGATGAATTGTCGATCAGAAAATCAGGCCCACCATTTGCTTCTGAATCTCGTTGAGCAAATACCGTTAAACCATGATCTCTGGCGATCGCCGCTACCCGAGAAACCTCAAAATCCTTGCAATTCAGGGTCTCTCTGGATGGTGTTTTTATGAGCGCTCCGCCATTGCAGATAACCCAGGGTTCGAAACCTAGGTTGTCGATTAGGTTTCGAGTTGTTCTGTACCTTCTTCCAGTCGCGATGGTTATTTTGACAATTCCTTCTAAGTATAGATTTTTAAGACCTTCCTTAGTTTCTTTGAGGAGGCGATTTTTCGGAAGAGAAAGTGTTCCATCTAAATCAAGGGCTAGCAGCTTTATCATAATTTGACTCCTAATTTCCCAGGCGATATCTCAATTTGACAATCAAAGAGTCCGTTTTTCTGTTGCTCCAGGTGTCTGCTAGCAAATCTCTAAAATGGCTTTTTGGTTGACTGGGCAAATTTGATCCGCGTGTGTAAACCACAAAGAGATCAGACAATGGAGCTATCTCCCAGCGATACCTTGCTTGAAAGATTAGTTTGCTGATGGAGAAATCTCTCTTCTCTTCGTTAGTGTTGGTGATTTCAATCAGTCCTCCCGCTATTATCGGGGCTATCCAGCGCTTGTGTTCAAAAGCCTTGATTCCAACCCATTGAGCGCTTGCTCGAAATTGTTGTTTTGGTGACGGCACATAAACAAATTCTAATTTTGGTTCCCAAGTTTCGGCGTTGAAAGTTGTAAGATTTCTTTCTGCTTCATGCAGTAGCCATCCAATTCGTTTCTTGTGCTCCAGACTAAGTTCTGCGGAAAAGTTTGGAATTGGCTGCCAGTTTATTTCATATTCAAGCCCCTTTGAGTTGCCTCCGATTTGCTCTTCCTCGAATGAAGCTGAAATTTCATGACTTAACTTGCGTGATTTGTCGGATTGGAAGGAGACACCCCATTTATAGCGATCCATGATCTTGTAAGTTCCATTTCCCCTAGAATTCCGATCGTCCCATCTCGAGGGTAAGTAAGCCAGGTTTCCCTTAACAGCATGGTTTTTTGGTAATTCGAATCGCATTTTAGAGTAAAACCCTTTTCTAACGGCAAGGCCTTCGCCATTAAACTCATGGCGAGTTCCGAATTCTAGCTTGCTAGACTTTAGGTGATTTAACTCGGATTTTGTAAGTGTGAATTTGTAACTTGCTCCATAGGTATCATTTCTTCGAAGAAAACCGAAATCATTAAGGTCAAAATTCGAACCATAATATTCTATTGCAAGTTCGTGCCTAAACCCTTGTTTTGGAGTATATCTAACATCAACATAGCTCCCGAAGCCGTCGGAGAGGTCTCTGTCACTGTAGAGGACTTGTCCATCAATCTTCCATTTCGCGTTCTCGGAAAGAAAATGACCGTCAATTCCATGCACATATGCATTGGCTTGTGTATGACTAACCAAAGTTGAAATCCAGCCTATGCCTTTCCGTGCACCGTAGTCATTCCTTTCGTAAAGAATTCTCAATGCATGGAAATCTCTGCCCTCTTGCTTTACGTCGATGGTCTGACCTAAAACAATACCTCTGGAAAAACTCGCCTCCTCAAAAGCGCTTAAAATCCCGTATCTAAAGCTTCCAAATTGTCCTGTCAATTTTGCAGCGCCCAAGAGTTCGGATGGCTGATTTGGTGTGTCGTCTAGGTATTCAAAGCTTTCTATGTCTGGGAGGGGAGGCGGACTTCCTATCCGCCTTGTATTTACTAATATCAGAGGATTCTTTCCTGAAAAACTGCTGGTTCTCTGCGCAGAGGTTGTGAAGATTTCTTGTCCTTCAAGGAAAAAAGTTCTTTTTTCTGGGAAGAACGTTTCAAAAGAAGATAGATTAACATCTACGTTGTCGGTTTCTACATTTCCAAAGTCAGGATTTATTGTCGTACTGACTTGGAGATTGCTTGATGGTTTCCAGAATATATCGAAACCAACTTTATGACTGTCGCTTCGAGCGAGTGAATCATATGACGAAGAGATAAATGGATAAAAAACGAGCTCCTTGGAGGGAGATAGATTCTCTAAAGAGAGTTGCTCTAGAGCACTAAGAAAAACAGGGCCGGAATCTGGAAGAGGCGGTAATCCCCATGCTTCTCCTTTGCTAGAAAGGAGGCGTTTTGCTCCGAACCCAATCGTTCTGCTTCCCTCTGCTGCTGGCATGTTAAACATGGTCCAAGGAAGAAAATACTCGGCGCTCCATCCGTCTTGCAGGATTTTTGTTGCCCCTTGCCAGGGACCATCCCATTGCCTGTTGAATTTTCTTTCGGGCAGCGCGGTCCCGTCAGTCATTGCGCCACCAAGATTTAATGAAAACCAATAGCCATAACTTCCTTTCCCAGCTGGATCAATAACAAGAACTAAACCGTCTCGATCTAAAAATTGATCCCGAGCACTAAGTCTTGCTACCAAAGTATCTGCAGGTTGTTCTAATTTAGCCCCGACATATAAACCTAGTTGGTCGTAAAGCAGTCTCACTTCTGTTTTGTGAGATGGCTTGTCTAGGGTCTCAGGGTCGACAACCCTGAAGTCGGAGAGGGATGTGCCTCCCTCCCAAGCGATTTCGTTAACGTTACCGTCAATATTGATTTTTTTCTGAAGTTCGTAGCCCTGCTGAATAACTTTTTCAGAGAAAGTGTCGCAAATTGCGTGCTGGCTTATCACACTAAACAGGGCGATTAGCAGAAGGTTTTTTATATTCACTTTTTCAAAGTCTGTTACAACGGGTTAAAATAACTGGATTAGTCAGCGGCTAGAGCCAAAATCTTGAAAATAAGACATTTCCTATTCGATCGGAAGGTTCTTAAACATATTACTTAATAACATTGGATTTTTCTACGGATGCTCAAGTTTGAAAAGCTATATGAAAAAGTGGGCCTTTTCACTTTAAACGTTTTAGCCGATTTTGGCCGCCACAATGTCAGGAAGATCGAGGCCGAGAAGCCAGGAGATTTACAAGCAGATTATTACTTCGTCAATAAAGATGCTCCTACTGTAGTTTTCTTCCATGGAGGAAATTGGCGGTCCTATAAAAAGGAAGATTATCGTTTTGTCGCTGACACTTTGTGCTCAATGGGGGTGAATGTTCTGATTCCCGACCTGCTTAAATACCCTGAATATCGATTTACCGCTATCCTGGAGAAAGCTTCTTTTTTGATGGATTGGCTGCTAGATCTTCTGGATATAAAAAACGATATTTTTCTAATGGGACACTCATCTGGCGCTCAAATTGCTGCTCTAATTGCTTTAAACAGAGAGTTGTCAAACCCGGGTCGTAATATAGTTGGTATGATCGGATTGTCGGGCCCCTATGATTTTTTCCCGTTTTCAGATAGCGATCACTGGGACCTTTTTGGTCCGGAAGAAAACTACCCTGCGTCTCAGCCGGTAAATTTTGTCAATAATTTGTCGCCAGAGTTGTATTTATTGCATGGAGCCTCTGACGAAAGAGTTCGAAGAGGCAATTCAAAAAGTTTAATGGAAAAACAGTTGTCAGCAGGAGGAAGTGCTTCTCGTGAGGTTTATTCCAAAATGGGTCATGCGGATACTATTTTGTCTTTTTCTAGGTTGCACCGTCGCAAAAATAGACTAGTTCGTGATATACAGTACTTTATAAACACACGTAAAACTTTTGGGGAAAAAAATGGCAGTAAGTGAAGCTTCATCTGACGAAATTCTTGTAGAAAATCATGATCATCATATTGTTGTAATCACCTTGAACCGACCTGAGAGAATGAATGCGATCAGTCGAGATATGCTTGAGGAGCTCTCCAAGAAAATGACCGAAGCTAACAAAGACCCCGAAATTCGTTGCATTGTGCTAACCGGATCTGGAAGAGGCTTTTGTGCAGGTCTAGATCTGGTGGATACCGCTAAGGGGGGTATTGGCTCAGGGACATCGAAGGGAAACAACAGACCCAAGCAGCTATTTGATCTGCGCGACGCACCAATAAATGTGATGTGGAATATCGATACTCCGATCGTTTGCGCGCTAAATGGAGCTGCGGCAGGTTACGGCATGGATCTGTCGCTGCTCTGTGATATGAGAGTTGCGGCTGAGTCCTCCAAAATGGCAGCCGTGACTGCCAAACGCAACGTGGTTCCAGAGAGCGGCGGAACGTGGCTGCTACCAAGGTTAATCGGATGGGCAAAATCTGCTGAGCTTTATTATCGGGGTCGAGTAGTTGACTCGTCCGAATGTTTAGAACTTGGTCTAGTAAACGTCGTTGTTCCGGACGATCAAGTTATGGATACGGCCATGCAATGGGCTCGAGAGATTTCAGAAAATGCGCCAATGGCTGTCCAAACTACCAAGCGAATGATGCGGATGGGCCTTGAAGAATCCTATGATACTGCTGTCGATCATCTGATGGTGCACCTTGGTGCAATGTTTCAGAGCGAGGATTTTCAGGAAGGAGTCCAAGCTTTCCTTGAGAAACGTAAACCAGAATTTACTGGCCGATAAACGAACTCAGTTTAAAATTCAAGGTCGTTATAAAAAATCGGCCTAACAAGCCGTTTTTTTTAGGCCTCTTTTTTGTAGGGGGGGCGCATCGCTTTAGCCAATTTAGATACCATCCCAGACTGAGTGTAAATAGACTTAGTGTGACTAAAAGTTTTAAACCCGTCTTGCCCGTGATATGAACCCATGCCGCTTGGCCCGACCCCTCCAAACGGGAGATCTTCCTGAGCCACGTGCATTATTACATCGTTTATCGTGACGCCGCCCGAGGTTGTTTTATCAAGAACCTTTCTTTGTTCTTCATCGTCTGTACCAAAGTAATAAAGTCCGAGAGGTCTGTCTTTGGAGTTGACGTAAGTAATAGTTTCTTCAACCTCCTGATATTCTTTCACAGGAAGTAGAGGTCCGAATATCTCTTCTTGCATTATTTTCATTTCCTCATCTGGATTGAAAATCAAGGTTGGAGCAATGCGAAAATTTTCTTGTTGCGAGAAATCCTCGTCGGCTGGATTAAGTTTTATGACTTCCGCACCTTTTTGTTCCGCATCAGCAACCAGTTCATTGAGCCTTTCAAAGTGCGACTGGTTGATCACGCTTGTGTAGTCTGGATTGTCTTTTAAGTTTGGAAACATTTCGCTTATAGAGTTATTGGCATGTTTTAGAAACTCTTCTTTACGTCCCTCTGGAAGAAAAACATAGTCCGGCGCCAAACATATTTGCCCCGCGTTCAAAGTTTTACCTGCCATAATATTATTCGTTGCGACTTCGAGGTCTGCAGATTCGCCAATAATTACTGGGGATTTTCCACCCAACTCTAGAGTTAAAGGAACTAAATTCTCCGCTGCGCTTTTCATAATATGTTTCGCTACTGACCCTGAGCCAGTATAAAGTAGGTGATCAAAAGGCATTTCGGCAAAAGCTTTCCCCACTTCTGCCCCCCCTAAAACAACAACAACCTCTTCTGGCGAATAAGCTTCTTCAAGCAAATCTTTGATTAGTTGAGATGTTGCTGGGGTGTACTCTGAGGGTTTTATCATCGCTCTGTTACCCGCTGAGAAAATCCCTGCTAGCGGGGAAAAAACTAGATTTACAGGGAAGTTCCAGGGGCTAATGCATCCAACTACACCTAAAGGCTGATACTCTATCCTGCCTCTTGCCCCGAATAGACCTAGAGGAAAGGTTACTTTTCTTCTCTGGGGTTTCATCCATTTTTTTAGATTTTTCTTTGCATTTTCCAAGGGGCCGATCGATCCATCGATGTCTGCAAGCTTTGATTGCTGATGCGCGCGATGACCAAAATCATCTGCCATTGCTTGTATAAGATCTTTCTCGTTTTTTTTAAGAAGATTTATAGACCTCTCTATTCTATCAATGCGGGTTTTTGCATCTACATGTCCCTCGGAAACGAAAGACGCCTTTTGGAGTTGTAGTTTTTGAAGCAAAGAGTTTTTTATTGTTTCTCCCTCGGTCATGTTACGCCCCTTTTTTTCGTGTATTTTTGCAGTCTAGCGATTGACAGACAGACTAACTCATTCGGTTATCCAAAACCATATTCCTGCGAAAGACACCTGCTAATAAGCTCTACTGATTCTTCTCTTTCATGCTAAAATCTCATTGTTTTCTATACACTTATAGGATGGGAAGGGTCTTGGGTAAAAATCTGTTTCAAAAAGTCTGGGATGAACACGTTGTTGGACGACTTGATAGTGGGCAGTATCAAGTATTCATGGCTTTGCACTTAATTCATGAAGTCACGAGCCCCCAAGCATTTGGGATGCTCAAAGAAAAAGGGTTAAGGGTCGCTTTTCCTAAACGCACGTTCGCTACGGTTGATCACATTATACCTACAGATAATCAGTCTCGGCCGTTGGAGGATCCAATGGCTGAAGAAATGATTAGAGTTCTTGGTTCGTCTACAAAAGAACACGGAATTGAGTTTTTCGAACCTGAATCTGGGTCTCAGGGTATTGTTCACGTTGTGGGGCCAGAGAAGGGTTTAACCCAGCCTGGCATGACTATTTGCTGCGGAGATAGTCATACAGCAACGCATGGAGCTTTTGGATGTATTGCCATGGGGATAGGCACTAGCCAGGTCAGGGATGTTCTGGCCAGTCAAACATTAGCTATGGATCCTCTGAAAGTGCGAAGGATTTCGGTAGAAGGTGAATTGCCGCGCGGTGTCACAGCGAAAGACGTTATTTTGCACATAATACGTGTTCTTGGAGTTAATGGGGGTGTAGGTTTCGCCTATGAGTATGCGGGTTCCACCATTGACGCAATGAGTATGGAAGAGCGCATGACGGTATGCAACATGAGTATAGAAGGAGGGGCCCGGTGCGGATATATCAACCCTGATCAAACTACCTTTGATTTTTTAAAAGGTTTAGAACGAGTCCCATCAGGCCAAGACTTCGAGGCAGCGTGTGAAAAGTGGAAAACCTACGCGAGTGATCTAGATGCCGCCTACGATGATGAGGTGTTAATAAAAGCTGGCGATATCAAACCAACGGTCACGTGGGGTGTAACTCCAGCTCAAGCTATCTCCATCGAAGAAAATATCCCGTCGCCTAAAAATTCGGAAGGGTTAGATAAGAGCCTTATCTCGGACGCGCTAAATTACATGAAACTTAATCCTGACGAACCAATAAAAGGCG
>CAJWLI010000023.1 GCA_913043075.1 uncultured Gammaproteobacteria bacterium | reverse complement strand
TTATTGCAAGAATTTAGAGCAGCGAGAAATCATTTGGCGGTAGTTTACGATGAGTATGGTGGCGTCAGTGGCATCGTGACTATTGAAGATGTTCTTGAACAAATTGTCGGCGATATTGAGGATGAGTACGATTTCGAAGAAAAAGGCTCCATAAAAGAACACAATGACGGCACTTATTCGGTCCGCGCGCTCACCGATATTGATGATTTTAATGAATACTTTGATACGAGCTTGAGCACCGAAGAATTTGAGACAGTCGGAGGCGTAGTTACACACGCGTTTGGACACCTCCCTAGCAGGGGAGAGGAAGTCCAGATCGATGAGTTTTGTTTCAAAGTCCTTAATGCCGACGGCCGCAGGGTTCATCTTTTTAAGGTTTTTCGAATTTCTGAATAAATTTAAATGAGGAAAACTCCCTTCTCCAATAAAAGAAAAGTCCTTCTAGGGTTTCTTGCTGGGGCGGCGTTGCCTCTTAGCTTATCTCCCTTTGATTTCTGGATAGTAGCTTTTGTTTCCCCTCCTGTGTTGTACCTGCTAACTCGAGAAGGGAGCGTATTTGGAACGGTTTCTATTTTTTACTCTTTCACTTTGGGAACTTTTCTTGTTGGAGTACATTGGATATTTTTCTCAATTCATGATTATGGTCACGCCTCGATTTTTTTATCGGGTTTTCTGGTATTGCTGTTTGTCGTTTTGTACTCCTTAATGATTCTTCCGGGTGGTTTTATATACGCCCGATTTTTTCGAGGTTCAGATAGCCTAGCTATGCTCGCTTTTATTTCCGTATGGGTCATTTCGGAATGGATTCGAAGTTGGTTTCTTACTGGGTTTCCTTGGCTTTTTTTGGGTTACGGCGCGATGGGAAGCTGGCTAGTAAATTTCTCTCCATTATTAGGTGTATTTGGGGTGTCTTTTATTTGCCTATACGTTTCTCTGAATTTATTAAAATTAGTTCAGAAAAAGATAGATCAGCATTTTTTCCTCGCAATTTTTCTTTTGCTCCTGTCCCCCCTTCTTGAGCGGTGGAGCTTTACAAATATCACAGGAGAGCTTTCGGTTTCTCTTCTTCAGGGCAATGTAGATCAAGAAACTAAATGGCGTCCTGAAAATCGGCGTCAAATATTTAAGGACTACTTAGATCTGAGCAAAAGCGAGCAGGGTCGAGACTTAATTGTATGGCCGGAAGCTTCGATAACTTATTTAAGAGAAAGTATCTCCTCTGAGTTGTCGGTCTATGGTGATAGTCTTAATGCTAAAGGCACTGGCTTAATTTTCGGGATCCCGTCTTTGACAAAAGACGGAGAATTTCAAAACACAGTGCTTGGAATAGGCAAAGCTGAAGGGAGTTATAAAAAAAGAAGACTAGTACCTTTCGGCGAGTTTGTTCCGATGGAAAACCATCTTCGCGGTGTCATCTCTTTTTTTGATTTGCCGATGTCTAGGAATATTCCTGGTCCATCGGTGCAATCTCCCTTAGCTATCAATGGAAAAAATATTTCGAGTTCTATTTGCTATGAGATTGCATATCCTGATTTAGTCCGAAGGGCAGATGATGATCCCGCCTTTATTTTAACTGTAAGCAATGACACATGGTTCGGTTCCTCGATAGGTCCGTGGCAGCATCTGCAGTTGGCTCGCATGAGAGCGTTAGAGAATGAGCGCTGGTTAATTCGAGCCACTAATAATGGGGTCACGGCGGTGATAAACAGCAAAGGAAAGGTCCTTAGTTCATTGCCCCAGTTTACGAGAGGGGTGCTGCGTCACGATGTTGAAATGAGGTCAGGCCATACTCCTTTCCAGAGCTTCGGGAGTTGGCCTATCCTCTCCATCGCTTTTGCTGTTTTGATTTTTTGTAGTAGTCGCATTCAAAAAATTAAAAAGAGCTCTGGCATATGAAAATCTTTTTGATGCGATAGAATATCCCCTGAGTTTTTTAGGTTCGTTCGATGTCTCTTGCTAAATATGATCACAAAAAAATAGAGGAATCTGCCCAAAGATTCTGGAAAGAGAATAAAAGTTTTGAGGCTTCTGAAAGCTCGAAACAAGACAAATTTTATTGCCTCTCTATGTTCCCGTATCCCAGCGGCCAGCTGCACATGGGACACGTCCGGAATTATACTTTGGGAGATGTAATAGGGCGTTTTCAGCGGCTGAAAGGAAAAAACGTGATGCAGCCCATGGGGTGGGATGCCTTCGGACTTCCGGCAGAAAATGCTGCAATTAAACGAAAAATAGCCCCAGCTGATTGGACGACGCAAAACATCTCTTACATGCGAACTCAATTGCAAAAATTAGGCTTCGCATTTGATTGGAGTCGAGAATTTGCTACCAGCGATCCTTCTTACTATCGCTGGGAGCAATGGTTTTTTCTTCGCTTATTTAAAAAAGGGTTGGTTTATAAGAAAGCTGCAATGGTGAATTGGGATCCTGTAGATAAGACCGTTTTGGCCAATGAACAGGTCATAGATGGTCTAGGTTGGAGGTCCAATGCTCCGGTTGAGAGAAAAGAGCTAGAGCAATGGTTTGTCAAGATTACAGACTATGCTAAAGAACTTTTGGAAAACCTAGACGATCTGCCTGGATGGCCAGAAAAAGTAAAAACGATGCAAAGGAATTGGATAGGTCGATCCGAGGGAGTCCAAATAAGTTTCTCTCTGCCTGAAGGGCCCGCATTGCAGGTTTACACAACGCGGCCAGATACTCTTTTTGGTGTAACTTACCTTGCTTTGGCTCCGCAGCACCCCCTTCTAGAAGAGGCTTCGAAAGGAAACCAACAACTCTCTGATTTCATCTTCGCCTGTAATCAAGTAAAAGTCGCGGAAGCTGAGATAGCTAAGCTCGAGAAACAGGGGATGTTCACTGGGCTTTATGCTGAGCACCCTATCACCGGGGATCCGATTCCTATTTGGGTGGCGAATTTCGTGCTCATGGATTATGGTTCTGGCGCGGTGATGTCGGTTCCCGGGCATGATCAAAGGGATTGGGAATTCGCTAAAAAATATGATTTGCCGATAAAAAACGTTGTGTTTCCAGAGTCTAATTCGAATGATTCGCACGACTCCGAGAAAAGCGCTTATACAGGAAAAGGAACACTCGTTAATTCGGGAGAGTACGACGGGCTCAGTTTCATTGAAGCATTCAACGGTATCACCGAGGCACTAGAGAAAAGAGATAAAGGTCGGCGACAAATAAACTATCGGCTAAGGGACTGGGGAGTTTCAAGACAAAGGTATTGGGGCTGTCCAATACCCATCATTAATTGCAAAGTTTGTGGTGCGGTGCCTGTTCCAGCTGAAGATTTGCCGGTTACCTTACCTACCGAAGTAGAATTCGAGGGTGTCGGCTCTCCACTCAAAAATATGCCCGAGTGGTACACGACCTTTTGTCCTAGTTGCGGGAAAGATGCTATCCGAGAGACCGATACGTTTGATACTTTTATGGAATCGTCTTGGTACTACGCTCGTTTTGCCTCCAGCGATTCTAATCACGCTATGTTAGACAACAGAGCAAATTATTGGGGCTCTGTGGACCATTATGTTGGTGGTGAGGAGCATGCCATTCTTCATCTGCTTTATGCCAGATTTTTCCACAAGGCAATGCGGGACGAGGGTTTGGTTGACACTGATGAGCCATTTAAAAAACTCCTTGCCCTAGGTATGGTGCTTCAGGGAGGGTCAAAAATGTCAAAATCTGCAGGAGATGCCGGCGACCCTCAGCAACTAATGGATGAATATGGCTCTGATTCTGTAAGGATGGCTATGATGTTTTCCGCTCCGCCCGAGCAGGCTTTTGAATGGGCTGAAAACGGAGTTGAATCAGCGAGCAAATGGCTAAGAACCAAACTGTGGAATACTGTGCTAGTTAATTTTGATGGAACACTTGACTATGGTCCGATCTTTCATGAGAACTTAAATGACCGGCAAAAAGAATTAAGAAGAAAGACGTACGAGACATTGCAAAAATGTGAAGATGATTTTGATCGACGACTAACTTTCAATACAGTAATTGCTGCGGTAATGTCTCTCATTAATCAGGTAATAAAATTTGATGATGATTCTGCTGAGGGTCGAGCTGTGGTGTTTGAGGCATTAAAGATTTCGCTTCAAATTATGTCCCCGATCACCCCACACGTATGCCACGAGCTTTGGAAAGAATTGGGCCTAGGGGTTATCGAGGAATCCTGTTGGCCCGAGGTTGATGAATTAGCGCTTGAGAAAACCTCGGTAGAAATAGCTGTGCAAGTAAATGGGAAAGTGAGAGGGAAATTGATTGTTCCGATGAACTGTCGCAAGAAAGAACTTATAGAGATAGCAGAAGATGCAGATAATATTAAAAAGTTTCTGTTAGACAAGAGCGTTGATAAAATCATCCATATTCCAAATAAGATTTTAAATTTTGTCGTCGTTTAAACGGTTTTTGTTATTGAGCTTGGTTTCAGTTCTTGCATCTTGCGGCTTCCAGTTACGAGGAGATCTTTATGCAGAATTAGACAAAGTTCTTGTAACTAGCGCTCCTTCAGCCATTAAAAGCGAGAAAATTTTAAACGAGATTTTGGCTGTTTTCGAAAAAGGAAGGGATGAAACAAGCACAGATCCTTTGATTATAAACCTTTTGTCGGAAAAATCGTCTCGGCGAACAGTACTGACAACAGTTTCAATGAGTGCTGCTCAATACGAGTTGACTATTGAACTGATCTTTTTCATTGCCATTGGTGACAGGATAATCGTTCCAGAAACAGTCCTCTCCTCAAGGAAATTTTACGCTGTTAGCTCCACTAATCAGGCAGCTAGCTACGAAGAGCAGTTGCTTTTGCAACGAGAGATGAGAGAGGAACTCCTTAATAAAATAGTCAGGATGGCTCAATATAACCTGGCTAGGATTCGAAAACCTAAGTGAAAGCATATCTAAATCAATTACCTTCCCTTGTTTCTCAAAAAAAGGCTCGTCTCTTTATCTTGAGTGGCGATGAGCCCTTGCTGATCCAGGAGGCGTCTCAGTTGCTCAGAAATATACTAGGCAACGAAGGGTTTTCAGGGCGCGAGCTTTTCATGATAGATGGTTCCTTCGATTGGGATAGTATTCTTTTTGAAAACAATAGTTTTTCGTTGTTCGCCGAGAAAAAATTAATAGAAATTAGAATGTCCTCTAAGACTCCGGGAGATAAAGGAGCGAAAGCTCTTCAAGAGCTCTTTAAAAACTCCGATGAGGACACTGCAGTAATTGTTATCGTCCCTAAATTGGAAGCCCGAGTATTAAAAGCGAAATGGTTTAAAGATATTGAAACTCTCTCGACTCTCGTCCAAATCTGGCCGGTGAGTGAGAAAGACCTTCCAAAATGGATCGCTGATAGAATAAAACGCGCTGGGCTTGATGCTACAACAGAAGCGATAGCGGAGCTTTCGAAACGGATCGAGGGTAATTTACTGGCTGCCTCGCAAGAAATTGAGAGATTAAAGCTCACTGTTGATAATAGACAGATTACGTCGGATGACATCAAAGAAAGTGTAAGCGACAATTCGCGTTTTGACATTTTTAGGTTGGTGGATACCGTCATGAAAGGAGACGTATCTCGCTCTTTTCGGATACTTGAAGCTTTACGAGCAGAGGGTGTTGAACCGTTGTTTATTTGCAACATGTTGTCACGTGAGCTGAAGATGCTGGAGACAATAAAGTTCGATACTAGTCATGGAAAAAGCTTGTCAAAAGCTATTCGTGATGCAGGAGTATGGGAGACTCGGAAAAATCTTGTATCGAATGCTGTCGATCGATTAGAACTCAATTCCATTGGAAAAATGTTGTTGGTTACAGGAGATATTGATCGCGTGGTGAAAGGAGAAAAGATTGGCGATCCTTGGACATCAATTCAAGATATAGTCTTAGCATTTTCCGGTACAAAAACTTGTTTAACTAGTTTATGAGAGTATCAGCTTCATCCGGTAGTGATAACAGTTGGAGTTTTTGATCTGAAACTTCGAGAACGGTAATCGAACAATTATTTGGTTTGCAAACTACTACTGAAAGAGAGTTGGTCAGATGTCCAACGACAGCATTAATTGCAATAAAGTGCGTAAAAACTATGGTGTTCTCCGTCTGAGATTCGAGAAATGAAATAATTTGGTTTCTCCAGACCGTAAGCCTTTTTGGCTGTTTGTCCCAGTTCCTTCCGATTACTTCTTTTAGCCATGCACCTCTCTCTTTTAATTCAAGGGTGTTTGATGGAATCTCGCTCATCCTCGGCTCTTCGAATATCCTCGCAGTGTTCCCCACGACGACTTTAGCTGTCTCAGTGGCTCTCCTCAGCGGACTTGAATAAACTTTAAGAGGCGATTGATTAGCGAAAAAAGGCCTAAGAGACATGGCTTGGGCCTTCCCCTTATCACTTAAGCCAGGGTCTGGATCCTCTGTGTAGGTTCCCGAAGCTTCTCCGTGACGGATAAGAAAAATTTTTGTCATGATAAATCTTTTTCATTCAATGTTAAGCTTGCTCTAGTTAGCATTTTAGACCCATAAAAGCTATCCTTTCCGCGCGAAAAGCTAAAATCTCATTCTCCTGCACAGGCTGGCTGGAACAAAAATAGGCGTTTGTTATACGAAATTTCTGGTGGGAAAAGAGAGCAAATGAAAACAATTTAGGTGTTAAGAAATGGCAGAAAACAGCGAGGCCAATTATGGCAATGGACTTCCCGACGTTCAGTTAGATGTTAAAGAGGTTTTTGGGTTAGAGATTGATATGAAAGTTCCCGGGTTCTCAGGACCTAGCGAACATGTGCCAGAGAAAGACAAGAATTATATCTTCGACAGTGAAACGACCTTAGCTATTCTAGCGGGATTTTCTCACAACAGGCGGTGTATGGTTCAGGGTTACCATGGAACTGGAAAATCAACGCACGTAGAGCAAATAGCTGCGAGGTTAAACTGGCCGTGTATACGAATTAACCTTGATAGTCATGTCAGTCGCATAGATTTAGTAGGAAAGGATGCGATTGTTTTAAAAGAAGGAAAGCAGATAACAGAATTTAAAGAGGGCCTATTGCCTTGGGCGTTGCAACGTCCTTGTGCACTTGTCTTTGATGAGTACGATGCAGGGCGACCAGATGTAATGTTCGTTATCCAACGTGTGCTAGAAGTTGAAGGGAAATTAACCCTCTTAGATCAAAGCAAAGTAATTAGTCCACACCAGTCCTTTCGAATGTTTGCTACGACAAATACTATCGGTTTGGGGGATCCTACAGGTCTATATCATGGCACTCAGCAGATCAATCAGGGCCAAATGGATAGATGGAATATTGTTACAACCTTAAACTATCTCGATCATGAAAAAGAATGTGATATTGTCAATTCCAAGCTTGGTAATGTTGATCGAAAACAGATATCGAATATGGTTTCTGTAGCAAATTTAACTCGACAGGGTTTTATGAACGGAGATATTTCTATTGTTATGTCTCCTAGAACGGTGATCATGTGGGGAGAAAACGCGTCAATTTTTAACGATCTCGGCTTTGCTTTCCGTCTAACTTTTCTAAATAAATGCGATGAGACCGAGCGATCCATTGTCGCGGAATATTATCAAAGATGTATGGGCGAAGACCTTCCAGAATCCAGTGCTGGATTTATCTTAGAGCGATAAGGACATTAGATGCCGTCCCACGATGCAACTGAGGTCTTCAAACAAGCCGTTACCTCGACGATGCGAGCTATCTCGGGTGATTCCGATTTGCAAGTAAGCTTTGGTAGAGGCAAGCCTTACATGCAAGGACAAAGAGCCCGGGTTCCTCTGCCGGATAAAGATTTGTCAGAAGAGAAGTTAGCGTCTTTCAGAGGCAAAGCAGATCAGTTTGCTCTCAGATCGCGTTTTCATGACGAGACAAAACACCATGATAATCGGCCTTCACTCAGCGCCGCGCAGGATATTTTTGATTCGATTGAAGAAGCACGACTCTTTTGCATCGGTTCATATTTAATGAAAGGAGTAGGGGAAAACCTCCAAGCAGAGCTAAAAGATTACTGTTTAGAAAAAGGGTACGACAAGATTGAGAATCAAAGTGAAGCCCCACTTGGAGAAGCTCTCGGGTTGTTGATTAGGGAAAAAATCATTGGGAAGAAGTTGCCGCGAGGTGGTGACATTGTTTTAGAGCTTTGGAGAGATCATCTCAAAGAAATAGTCTTGGCTGCTGATCTAAAAGAACTTGAAACCCTATTGTTCGATCAGGATGCGTTCATTCGTGTTGCGAAAAAAATGATCTCGAGCCTTGGTTTGGGTGAGCCTGAACATGACTCCGATAATCACGATGAAGCGGAAGACTCAGAACAATCAGAAGAAGAAACATCAGCGGAATCATCTGAGGAGGATCCGGTTCCAGAAGAGGGCGGAGAGACTGATTTCTCGGATGCTATCGAAGGAGAAGTAGAGGTCGATATGGACGCGGTCGATATGGCTGAGCTTGACAGCGACGAAGAAGATTTAGGGGCTCCACCCGATACTCCCTCAGAACGAAGTTGGATGCGCCCAAAAGAGAACAACTACAAGATTTATACCGAAAATTTTGACGAGACGGTCCTCGCTAGCGATCTTTGTGAGGCGGCTGAATTAGAGCGACTTAGGGGTGTGTTGGACAACCATCTTCAGAGTTCTCAAATAATAATTAGTAAATTAGCTAACAGACTTCAAAGAAAGTTGCTTGCGCAGCAAAATAGGACATGGGAATTTGATTTAGAAGAAGGCACTTTAGATACGTCTCGCTTGACTAGTGTTGTCATTGATCCATTTCACCCATTAGCGTTTAAAGAAGAGAAAGACACCGACTTTCGGGATACGGTCGTATCACTATTGATCGATAGTTCGGGGTCTATGCGTGGGCGATCAATTACCATCGCTGCAATGTGTGCAGATATTTTGGGCAGAACGCTGGAAAGGTGCTCTGTTAAAGTAGAAATACTTGGGTTTACAACTAGGGCATGGCGAGGGGGGCAATCACGTGAGAGTTGGCTTCTTGGAGGCAAATCTGCACAGCCTGGCAGACTTAACGATCTGCGCCACATAATTTACAAATCAGCTGACATGCCTTGGCGGCGCTCCAGAACAAACTTGGGTCTCATGATGCGGGAGGAGTTGCTAAAAGAAAATATTGATGGGGAAGCATTGCTTTGGGCGCATAACCGGATTGTGGGAAGGCCTGAAGATCGGAAAATTCTTATGGTAATTTCTGATGGCCTGCCTGTCGACAATTCTACTCTTTTGGTAAATCCGAGCAATTATCTGGAGCAACATCTTAAGTACGCGATTGACCAGATTCAAAATCATTCCGATGTTGAGCTAGTAGCTGTGGGGATAGGCCACGATGTTACGCACCATTATAGAAGAGCGGTAACTATAACGGACGCAGAACAACTTGGTGACGCTATGACTGATCAGCTCGTTGACTTGTTTGACGAGGAATCAAACAAATCTAAGCGCCGTTAGTTCCATATGCCATCGGAAGATGACCGTTCTTTAACGCTTCAAAGTCTTCGCTTATATCTCGAGAGTTATCCAGAAGAAGAGTCAGTCGTAAATCGTTTTACTGATTTTGTTGAAGAAAACGCTAACTTTCTTGATCGAACAAATACTTCAGGTCATTTAACTGGCTCATGCTTGCTTTTAGATAGAAACTGCCAAAGAGTCTTGCTCACCCACCATGCGAAATTAAACAGATGGCTTCAGCTGGGAGGTCATTCGGAGGAAGAAAATAATCTCGCCGCTGTTGCCTTGAGAGAAGCAGAGGAAGAGTCAGGGCTGCCGGATATTGAATTGCTGAAGAGTTCGATATTAGACTTGGACATACATTATATTCCGAGCAACTCTAAAGAATCAGGTCATTTCCATTACGATGTTCGTTTCTTGCTTGTCGCGACTGGGTCAAACAAATATGCTTTGAGTGAAGAATCCAACGCCCTGACTTGGGTTAGTCTAACGCAGGTTTCTGAATATACTCAAGAGGCTTCGATTATGAGAATGATTTGTAAGGCAAAGAAAATAATTCAGTAAGCAAATATTTGGCGCTAATCTTGTTCTGTTCTGCTTAACAAACGAGCTCTCTCTTTCCTTGGATCGGGAATCGGTATCGAACGAAGTAAGTTTTGTGTGTATTGATTCTTTGGTTTTCTCCATAGAAGTTCTGTCTTTTCTTTCTCTAAGATTTTTCCTGATTTCATTACTGCAACCCGATCCGTGACCGACCTGACTACTGATAAGTCATGGGATATAAAAAGCATAGTGATCGAGTATCTCTCGACGAGACCGACTATAAGATCCAAGATCTGTGATTGAATAGTGACATCCAATGCCGAGACGGGTTCGTCAGCAATTATGAATTCTGGCTTTATCCCTATCGCTCTGCCCACTGCAATTCTTTGTCGTTGTCCTCCAGAAAACTCGTGCGGGTATTTATGTATAGAACTTTGTGGGAGGCCTACTTCGTTCATTAGAGAGGTTACCCGACTTGTTATATTTTTCTTGTTCGTTACACGGTGAAAAATTAGGGGTTCTGCTAGAGTTTCATAAACTGTCATCCTTGGGTTTAAAGAGGCGTACGGGTCTTGGAAAATCATCTGCATTTTTTTTCTAAACTCGCGCAGCTCTTTGGGAGGCAAAGCGGTCAAATTTACTCCCGAGAATTTAATCTCTCCACTCTGTATAGGCAGAAGTCTGAGAATCGATCTTCCCAGTGTAGACTTGCCCGACCCCGATTCACCCACCACTCCCATTATTTCTCCTCTGTTTATTTCGAGGGAAATACCGTCTACTGCTTTTATAATTTTTTCCTTAGTCTGAGATTTATTTTTAAAAAAGACGTTTAAATTTGATATCTCTACCAGAGGCCTTTCTCCTAGCGCTGTCTCACTAGTCTTTTTTGGTCCCGAGGGGATTGCAGCAAGTAACCCTCGAGTATAAGGATCCTTTGTTTCATAGAAGACTTTTTCTGTGGTGTCGAGCTCGACTGAATTTCCATTTTTCAGGACCAAAACGTGATCAGAAACTCCTGCTACGACGCCCAAGTCGTGGCTTACAAAGATAACTCCAATTTTTAGTTTTTTCTGGAGGTTTTTAATCAACTCTAAAATTTGTGTTTGCACAGTTACGTCGAGCGCGGTTGTGGGCTCGTCGCAGATAAGTAGTTTAGGTTCGCCTATTAATGCCATGGCGATCATTACTCTTTGACGCATACCTCCCGAAAATTGATGAGGGAAATCACTGATTCTTTCCACAGGGTTTTGAATTCCAACTTCTTGGAGTATTTCAATTGCCCTCAATTGAGCCTTATATCTTGAGAGTCGTTTAATTGGATCCGAGTGGTATATTAATGGTTCTATTAGCTGCTCTCCTATCGAAAGGACTGGATTCAAAGAGGTCATAGGATCTTGGAAGATCATTGCAATGCTATCTCCTCTTAGTTGCCGCATCCTTTTCTTTGAGCATCTTAAAATCTCTTCGCCATTAAAATAAATTGAACCTGATTCAATATTAGCTGGAGGGCTTTCCAGCAACCCCATGATTGCATGACATATCATAGATTTTCCTGATCCTGATTCACCTACGATAGCTAGTGTTTTATCTTGGTCTAGACTAAAACTAATATCGTCGACCGCCTTAGTTACCCCAGCTCTCGAGTGAAAAAAAACGCTTAGGTTGTTTACTTCTAAAAGTGGCGTTGAACTCAACTGCTAATCCTTTGATGTTTTTGGGTCGAGAGCGTCCCTAAGTCCGTCGCCCAGAAAGTTAAGCGCAAACAAAGTTATGGTTAACGCTAGTCCTGGGAAAATAAGTAGCCAAGGATATTCTTCCATGGTCTCTACCCCGTAGTTAATGAGAAGGCCCCAAGAGCTTTCAGGAGGTTGGATACCAAGGCCGAGAAAACTAAGAAATGCCTCCAGCAGCATCACATTCGGGACGGTTAAAGTAGCGTAGACGATTATCGGACCAATTGCGTTTGGAACAATGTGCCGAACTATGATTATTTGCTTTGGTAATCCCATTGAATGAGCTGCTTCAATGAACTCTTGTTTCTTTAACGTCATTACCTGTCCCCTGACTATTCTAGCCATCGTCAGCCATTCGACAGCGCCGATTGCGAAAAAGAGCAGAAGTAAATTTTTTCCAAACACAACCATTAGAAGTATGATAAAAATCATAAAGGGAAGTGCATAAAGAATATCTACTAACCTCATCATAAAAGCATCTAATTTACCGCCCGCGTATCCTGCCACCGCGCCCCAAGAAACACCTATAACAAGGGCAACACTGGTTGCGATAAACCCAACTAAAAGCGACACACGTCCGCCGTACATTATTCGCGTAAGCATATCGCGTCCAAATACATCTGTGCCTAACAAATGCTGATAAGAGGGCGGAGAAGCTCCAAGTATTAGATTTTGTTCTTCGTACCCATAGGGAGCGATCCATGGTGCCAAAAAGGCAATGATGCAAAAGAAAACCAAGGTTACCAAACCAAGGAGAGCCAGCTTATTATTGCTCAATCTTGTCCAGGCGTCCTTCCAGAGCGAGGAGTTTTCTTCCGGATAATCTATTTCAGACATTGATTTACTTTTCGTCTTCAAGATCTTTATGCCTCAACTTTGGATTCAT
>CAJWLI010000022.1 GCA_913043075.1 uncultured Gammaproteobacteria bacterium | reverse complement strand
AATTGACTAAAAAAGAAAAAGCACTTTTTGTTACCAGCGGGACCCAAGGAAATTTAACCGCTATTTTATCGCACTGCGAAAGAGGCGATGAATACATAGCGGGCAGCGACGCCCACACTTACAAGTATGAGGCTGGAGGCGCTGCAGTGCTTGGGAGTGTGCAGCCTCAGCCTGTGCCCTTTAATTCCCGAGGAGAGATACCGCTAGATCTGGCTCAGGACGCAATTAAGCCTTTAGACCATCATTTTGCCAAGACGAAACTTTTTTGTCTGGAAAACACGAAAGCCGGGAAGGTGCTAACCCTGGAGTACCTTTCGCAAGCCAGGGAATTCACTAAAAAAATGGGTCTTAGTCTTCATCTTGACGGTGCGAGAGCATTTAATGCGGCGGTGAAGCTCGATGTGCCTATATCCGAAATAACAAGGCATGTTGATAGCTGTTCACTGTGCCTGTCTAAAGGCTTGGGAGCGCCCATTGGTTCGGTATTGGTCGGAGACGCTTCGTTAATCGAAAGTGCTCGCAAGTGGCGAAAGATGCTGGGCGGGGGAATGAGGCAGGCAGGCATAATGGCAGCTGCAGGACTTTTTGCTCTAAAAAACCATGTAACGGATTTAAGCAAAGACCACGAAAAAGCGGTTCTTTGTTGGGAGGGCCTGCGCAATTTAAAAACTATCAATCTTCAGGGCGAGCCCCAAACGAACATGGTGATTCTTCAAGCAAGTGCCAAGATTTTAGCCGAGCTGCAGAGATTTCTAAAAGAGCACGGTGTCTTAATCTCGTCCGAACGACTGGTTTTTCATCGAGATGTCTCGATCGAATCTTCAGCTTATTTAGTGGAACTTTTCGAGACCTTTGATGCGTCGCGATAGGGAGAAAAAACTGCTCGTTGTCGGCGCTACCGCCATAGATCTTATTGGCTTTTACCCAAGTCAATTCAAGCAGTACGAAAAAGAATACCGTCCTAAAAGCCTCAATGTCTCGTTACAGTTGGCCGGCCTAGAGCGATCTTACGGTGGGTGCGCAATGAATATTGCTTTTGGGCTTGCTCGTCTAAATATCGAGGGGTTCCCTTTCTCAATAATAGGCAAGGATTTTTTTGAGGGTTATCAAGAACACGTTGAAGCTGCAGGAATTAACACCAAATATCTAGAGGTGCTTGAAGAAACCGGAGCGACTTGTCTAATGATTAATGACATAGCTGGCAACCAAATCATAGGATTTTATCCTGGACCTGGCACCTCCCCGAAGGAAATACCAGAGGCGATTAGTTCCAAGAAAGAAGAGATTTCCCTTTGTTTCATCGCTCCTCAAGAGCCAGATCTGACATTAAATCAAGCGACGCAGATGAAATCTTTAGGTATTCCCGTCATGGTCGACACTGGGCAGGTGTCTGCTAAATACTCTAAACAAGACATTAAGAAGCTTCTTGAACTCGTTGATTATATTATTGTTAATGAAAACGAATTGGAGGTGCTAAAAATAAATGCCAATTTAAACGAAAAACAATTTGTAGAGCCGATCGTAGAGGCAATAATCACAAGAGGAGAAGATGGGGTTGATATCATTAGTAAGACGGCGCGCTCGCATATCCACTCCTTAGAGATCTCTGAGAGTGACTTTGTCGATGCAACTGGTTGCGGAGATGCTTTTAGAGCTGGTTTTGTTTTTGGTTTCTTTGAGGGAGCAAATTCCATAAGAGCGGCGCAGCTTGGTTGCCTTATGGCCGCAGCTAATATTAAATCTTTGGGGGCGCAAAATTTCGACATTAACCCTGAAAAATTAAGGGCTCAACGTGAATTCTTTTACGGCGAGGGCTCTGACCTAGTGCACTCGAATGAGGACGATAGCAGATGAAAGAGTTTCAAGAAGGTCAGGCCATCTTATTGAATGGAACTTCAAGTTCGGGCAAAACTACGCTCGCCAAAGTGCTTCAGCAAAAGCTTAAAGAGCCATACCTTTACGTATCGTTAGATCAATATAGAGACTCGCTTCCTGACAAATACCGCGGGCTAAACTCTCCTCCTGGGACAACGGGATACGATGGCTTGAATGTGGTGCCCATTGATTCAAAAGGTGGTGAAAAAATCTCATCAATCCAATTCGGGCGCTATGGAAAAAAGGTTCTCCATGGAATGCGCTTGTCGTCAGCTGGCTTGGTTCGAGACGGCCTCAACATAATAATAGACGACATTTTATTGGAAGCATCTTTCTTGGATGATTATTTAAAAACCTTTTGTGATTTAAAGCTTTACTTTATCGGGCTTTTTTGCCCGCTTGAGGCGGTTGAGAAAAGAGAAGCTTCTCGAATCGGTAGGTTCCCTGGAACTGCTCAGAGTCAGCTGGAAGTGTGCCACGCGCACGGAGTGTACGACCTGTCCTTGGATACATCTATTTTGTCTCCTGAGGACTGCGCGGAGAAGATCATTGATAGGTTGGCCTCAGGAGCTCCTGAGGCCTTTAAGACGTTGCGAGCTTAACGAAGAGCAGCAACGCCTCTATAGTTATAAGTAGCGAATTTCGGACCTTCTAAATAACCTCTCTCCATGCTTTTGAACTTAAATCCCGAAGATTCGTATAAATCGACTATTTCTCTATTCAATTGACATCCCCCCGCTATTCGGGACCAAAGAGGATTTAGAGTTTTCTGCAGCTTTCTGATGTTTTGATCTGGTGACTTACCGTGCTCGGCGAATATGACTTTACCGCCTGGTTTAATCACTCTTTTTATTTCTGATAAGGCTAAAACCGGATCGGTAACTGAACACAGTGTCCAGGTCATCACTACCGTGTCAAAGGTGTTGGATTCGAGAGGAATATCTTCTGCAGAGCCTGTTAGCATCTCTGAAGGAAAATGGGTTTGTATTAACATATCCTCGGCAAGATTTTGAAGCTCTTCTGAAGGCTCTAGGCCTATTAATCCTGATATACCGTCATAGTGAGGCAGATTAAGGCCAGAACCCATACCTATCTCAAGGACTTTGCCTTCTGCGGATGGAATTAATTCTGATCTAAGTTTGCTTAGCGCTGGAGCTTTCATTGCCCAATTAAGAAGCTTCGGAAGGAGATACTTTTGATATAAACTCATTCTCTCAAACATATTCTTCGCACGAACGGATATTCTTTCATGAAAGATCTTATTGCGTCAAAGAAGCTTTAGATGGACCAATCGAGCGTCGATTTGTTGGCGCAAATAATAGATGACAGCAAGAATATTGTTGCCTTTACTGGCGCTGGGATCTCAACCGACTCGGGAATACCTGATTTTCGTGGTCCGAAAGGGGTCTGGAACACCATGAGGCCTATCCAGTTCCAGGACTTCATAGGGTCGAAGTCGGTCAGAAAAGAGTCATGGGAAAGAAAATTCCGAGGTGAGCTTAACATCGCAGAGGCGAGGCCAAATGCTGGACATGCTGCACTGACTCGCTTGTACGGACTTGGAAAGCTCAGTGCAATAATTACTCAAAATGTGGATGGGCTCCACCAGCAAGCCGGAGTGCCAGCCAATCGTGTTATTGAGCTTCACGGTAACGCTCAATATGCCACTTGCCTGAGTTGCAAACGCAGATATGAACTTGACTTACTCGAAAAAGCCTTTAGAGAACATGGATACGTGCCAGATTGCGAACAATGCGGCGGTATAATAAAAACCGCTACTATTTCATTTGGACAGCCAATGCCAGAGGAAGAAATGAGATTGGCAGAGGAACTCTCAATAGAATGTGATTTATTTTTAGTTTTGGGTTCGTCTCTCGTGGTATATCCCGCTGCTGGACTGCCTCAAACCGCGAAAACATATGGCGCAAAATTAGCAATAATTAATGAGCAGGATACGGATTTAGACGTCTTATTTGATATTAAGTTGCAAATGAATATTGGAGAGGTCTTAGCAAAGGCCATACCATAGGCCAAACCATAGAAAAATAACTTTAATACTACTGGCTTTCTTTGTAAAAAATTTAAGTCTTTTTGCTTACATAAAAAAATCTTTCGGAGGCAACGCAGTAAATTGATAAGAAATTTAACATTCCAAGTATTTTTGGCAGGTTTGGTAGGGCTCACCCTTGGGTATTACTTCGAAACCATGGGGGGCTCTCCTCCGATGATCGAAGGTGGAATCATTTTTCTAAAAGACTCATTTCTAGCAATTCTGCGCATGTTGATTGGGCCAATGATTTTTTTCTCTTTGCTGAGCGGCATCACGTCGCTAGGCAGTATAGTAAGATTAAAGACCTTAGGCGGAGCAACCATTGGGTATTACTTTTTTACTACCTTAATTGCTACTTTTTTGGGTTTGTTGGCGGTGTTTTTTATCCACCCTTGGACTGACTACCCTCCCCTAGAAAATGTTGACAGTATCTCAAGGAGCGCTGCGCTTCTCCAACCTGGTGATGGGTCTCTCTTTGGAGTTTTAGGCTCCGTCGCTTCCCAGGCGTTTACCAATCCAATCGCTGCGATAGCAAGCTTAAACATTTTAGGGATTGTCACTAACGCGATCTTGTTTGGCATTGCAGCAACGATTGCCTTACCTGAGAAAAACCCTTTTTTCGAACTTGTTCGGGCCTGTAATGCTCTTATCTCGAAGGTCCTCGGCTGGGTTATTTTACTGCTCCCGATCGGTATTTTTGCGATTCTCTTCGAGTTTTCTTCAAGAACCAACTCGGGAGAGATGGACGGAGGCGTTTTAATTTCCCAACTTTTAGACTTCTCAGGTTTAGTGCTGGGGCTGACGCTTTTTCATGGGCTGATTGTATTGCCATTCATTGCTTGGTTGGCTGTATCCATAAGCCCCTTTGAACTATTAAAAAAAATTAGCCGACCGATGATAGTCGCCTTTAGCACTTCCTCCTCCTCAAGTACTCTTCCCGTTACAATCCAAACGGCCGAGAGAGAGTTGTCAGTTGATCCCAAAGTATCCAGTTTTGTATTGCCACTCGGGGCGACAATAAATATGGATGGGACGGCCTTGTTCGAGGCCCTCGCGGCGATCTTTCTCGCGTATCTTTACGGCATTGAATTATCGACAATATTGATCGTTACCGTATTTTTTATGGCAATGGTGGCTTCTATAGGAGCTCCTGGCATGCCATCGGCCTCAATGGCGGGAATGCAAATGGTTTTACTAGCAATTGGGGTACCGCTAGAGGCCATTGCAATCCTGCTGGTGGTGGAAAGGCCGCTAGACACAATTAGAACCTCGTTAAATGTAGAGGGAGATATCGTCGGAGCTCTAGTTGTGAATCGGTATTTTAAATCTCAGGCAGAATAATTCGCTGCAGTATTAATTTCGCGAAGTGATGCAAAAATTGACGGTGGTTGGGGGTGATTCTCTGTCGATCCATAGAATCTTGGCCCGCTTTGCTAACAATAAACTCGAAACAATTAGTCAAATTGCTTTTTTCTCCTACGATTTCGAATAGGTAAGTGTTCAAAAAGTCATGCAGTTCGGGTAGTTGTTCCTCAGTGATACCAGATCGCGAGGGATCTAAAACCGCGTTGCCCCATATCGTGGCCAGCATTACTTGGAACTGTTCTTTATCAATGTATCCTTCCGCAACGGAGCACCTCTCGACAATCTCATCCATTGCGGGGCTGAAAGTAGCTTTTATTTTTTCGGCAGACATTATCTTTAGTACAAGAGCCAACTCAAACGGGGGTTTGTGATATAGACCCTTGAAATTGTACCGGACAATGACCCAAATATCCTCTTAGAATAAATTTTTATGTAAACTGCATCCTCCTAGTCTTCAGCACGAAGTAAATGAGAAAGACGAAAATCATCTGCACGATCGGGCCCGCTACCGAGAACTTTTCTGAATTGGAGAAATTAGCATCGGCGGGGATGGATATTGTCAGGCTTAATATGAGCCACTGCACGCACAGCACCGCATCAAAAATTATTCGTCATGTTCGAACTCTGAATAGAAAACGCTCCTCGCCAATCGCTGTTCTTCTAGACACGCAAGGACCTGAGATTAGAACAGGGGCATTAGCCGAAGAGCTAGAGTTAAAAAACGATTCTCAAATCACCATTAGCGTACGAGACAGCGTTAATGTTGAAGAGTCGTCAATTCATATTAACTACTCTGATTTAATCGACAGTGTTGACGTGGGCGACCGGATCACGGTAGACAACGGGATCATAAACCTAGAGGTTCTTGAAAAGAACGATAATGGAACGCTCAATTGCGTCGTGATTGATGGCGGGATTCTTAAGAGTAAGCGGCACGTAAACCTCCCTGGAATAAGAGTAAATTTGCCTGCAATTACAAAAAAAGATCGCGAGGATATACTTTTAGGGATAAAGGAGCAGGTTGATTTCATCGCACTATCTTTTGTCAGAGAGGCAGACGACGTCCGGGAACTGAGGAAGATTTTAGGTGCAAAAGACGGAAAAATTAAGATCATAGCTAAAATTGAAGACCAACAGGGTGTTAAAAACATTGATGAAATAGTACGGGAGTCAGACGCAATTATGGTTGCGCGAGGGGATCTCGGAGTTGAAATCAACGTCGCCGAGCTCCCCAACGTGCAGAGAATGATCGTTAAAAAATGCGCTGAAAAAGGAAGACGAGTTATAGTCGCAACGCACCTTCTCGAGTCCATGATCGACAACCCAATTCCAACCAGGGCTGAGGTTACTGATGTGGCTAACGCTGTCTACGAAGAAGTCGACGCGGTAATGCTTTCTGGAGAGACTACGGTGGGCAAACACCCCATTCGTTGCGTAGAGCAGCTAGTTGAAATCGCCAACGCAACCGAATCATTTCAAGGGTTAAATTTTACGAGTGAGCTTGCTTCTGAAAAAGACAAGCAACAGATAGCAAAGACGGCAGTGAGCTTGGCTGAGAATATTCGAGCTGTGGGCATCGTGGTTATAACCCGACGAGGGAAGATGGCCGATTTTGTAACCAATTGTCATCCGAACAAAACTCGAATCTATGCGTTTACGAACGACTCCCAAACAAGAAGAAGGTTAGTTTTAAACAGAAACCTTTCTCCTTACCGCACCGCGTTTAGCAGGGACCCTGAGAAAACTCTTCAAACCGCTTTTGAGGTTTTGCTGGAACGAGCTGGCCTAAAGAAAGCTGACAAAGTGGTCGTCATCTCAGACGCGCTCGCGGGAACTGGGATAGAGGCTATTCAAATTCGCCAGTTACCCTAACCGCGAGTAAATAGAGTCTGAGCAACTTCGTTAAAAAATGCTGCAAAGTGCACTGTAACATTTTCTTTTATGTGCTCCGGGAGCTCGTCGTAATCACGTTTGTTCTCATAAGGCAGTATTACCTGTTTTATATTCGCTCTTCTCGCTGCGATTACCTTCTCTCTGATCCCGCCTACAGGGAGAACATTTCCAGTCAAGGTTAGCTCACCTGTCATTGCGACGTCTTTCATCAATGGCCTCCCTCGCGCTAGAGAGAGCAGCGCAGACGCCATTGTTATGCCGGCGCTCGGACCATCTTTTGGGGTTGCTCCCTCAGGCACATGGATGTGAATGGTCGCTTCGTCAAAGAACCCATCCTCCGCACCGAACTCTCTTAGGTTCGAGGAAATATAGCTGTAAGCGATTTGAGCAGATTCCTTCATTACGTCGCCCAGCTGGCCAGTTTGCTTGAGTCCTCTGGCTCCTGAGAACACCTGAGAGCACTCTACAGCGAGCGTCGTTCCGCCGAGTGACGTCCACGCGAGGCCATTTACCACACCTATACCTCGCCTCGGCTTCTGTTTTCGGAAAAGAGGTTGTCCGAGCAACTCTTCGACCCCGGAAGTACTAACCCGTGTCGATTTGCTTCCGTCAGAAAGCATATTGACAAGCGATTTTCTGACCGCTTTCCCGAGTTGCTTGTCCAGCCCCCGAACTCCCGCTTCCCTCGCGTATCCATCGATGATTTTCTTTAGCGCTGCATCAGATATTTTAAGCTGACTCTTTTTTATGTTTGCTTTAGAAAGTTGCTTCGGCCAGAGGTGGTTTCGAGCAATCTCTAGTTTCTCAGAGGCAAGATAACCTGCGAGGTGGATGGTTTCCATTCGATCGAGGAGAGGTCCCGGGATGGTATCAAGCTGATTCGCAGTACAAACAAAGAGCACCTTAGATAGGTCGAGCCTTAGATCTAAGTAATGGTCTAAAAAGTCAGAGTTTTGTTCTGGGTCAAGGGCTTCTAAGAGAGCTGACGCTGGATCTCCCTGGTAAGAAGCTCCAATTTTGTCAATCTCGTCCAGCATTATGACAGGGTTCGCAACTTCCGACTCTTTTAGAGCTTGAACAAATTTTCCAGGCATCGCCCCAACGTAGGTGCGACGATGCCCTTTTATCTCGGCTTCATCTCTCATCCCTCCGACACTAAAACGATAAAATTTTCGCCCTAACGAACTCGCTATAGACTTACCGATAGACGTCTTGCCAACGCCAGGCGGCCCAACTAGCAAAATAATGGAACCGGAGATATGACCGCGGTATGACCCCAAGGCTAGAAACTCAATTATCCTTTCTTTTATGTCCTCCAACCCATCATGGTCCGCGTCTAGGATATTTTTTGCATTAATAAGATCAAACGAATCTTCCGAGTAGACTCCCCAGGGAAGCGCTGTAATCCAGTCCAAATAATTTCGGGTCACCCCATATTCTGCTGACGAAGGCTCTAGGACCGTAAGCTTGGTCAATTCATCCTTAACCTTTTCTTCAACCTGCGAGGGAAGATCTTTGTTTTTTAAACGCTTAGAAAAAGTCTCAGCATCAGATTCTCTATCATCTTTGGCTATGCCTAGCTCTTTCTGGATCACCTTAAGTTGCTGTCGTAGAAAAAATTCTCTTTGTTGCTCAGACAACTGTTCCTGCGTTTGCTCGGCAATTTTGGTTTGAATCCTAACTAACTCAAGCTCCTTATTTACTAACAGCAGGGCTTTTTCCATTCTCTCTAGGAGGGGCATTGTCTCGAGGATTTCTTGCAGATCAGCTGCGTCTGCGGACGTAATAGCTGCTGCAAAATCAGTTAGCGGAGACGGATCGTTTGGGCTAAACCTGTTTAGATAGTTTTTTAATTCTTCGTTATAAAGCGGGTTTTTTGACATCAATTCCTTTATACCATTGATAAGCGACATCGCGTAGGCTCTGAGCTGAGGATCATTCATATCAGCCGACTCATTTGGATATTCCGCTCTCACGACAAAGGGCACTGAGGTTCTTAACCACTCCCCAATTTTAAAACGCCTGACGCCCTGGGCTATAAATTGGATTTTGTCTTGGGTTTCGTTGTATCTAAGAATTTTCGCAACTACGCCAAATTTCGCGAAACTCGAGATGGCGGGCACTTCGTCGCTCGGAGAATCGCAAAAAGTTAGGCCAATCAGTTTCTCGTTACTTTCAGCAACCGTTCGAATTCCCTTTGCCCAGGGTTCTTTAGCTATAACCAGTGGCTGAATCAAAACAGGAAAATAAGGGCGGGCATCGAGAGGCACCACTTGGAGGGTATCGGGGAGCACCTCTCCTGCCTTTGCGGGCGTCTGAGGCGTTCCTTTCGGAATAAACTCTGAGCTGCTATCTTGATCTGACATTGTACCGTTCTCCGTTTCCGTACTTTACAATTTTGGGTGCCAAAACTGAAATTTCAAGCGTCTGAAATAAAAAAGATTTAATACGTCGAGTTTAAGAATAAATACTTAGAAAAGTTTTGTATGGTTTATTTTTTTTCGAGTAATGCTTTCCAGCAAATCGATTCAAAGCTCATATTTAGAAGATTAACGAATGCGTATTGATCGATTTCTTGCAGCTATTCGTATAATTTCTATGGTCAATTCTAGCAAATCAACCCTTTATTTCGACGGGCAATGCCCTCTTTGCAGCAGAGAGATTGCAAAACTCAAAAAAAATGTTCTCGAGCCGATTTCTTTTGTGGACATACACGAAGCAGATTTATCAAAAACCGACAAAACGTTGTTCTTAAAAAAGCTACATTTGTTCAGAGATGGAGAGGTCGAGGTAGGTTTTAAAGCGAATTTGTCCCTGTGGATAGCTACTCGTTATGGTTGGCTCTTCGCCGTTTTTAAGGTGCCGCTTGTCTTCAGACTGTGTGACGCAATCTACGATTTTTGGGCAAAACATCGTTTTAAGTCTAGATATCCAGAGCTAGATTAACTTCAAAACTTGGACCTAGTCCAAAGCGTGGGGGACTTCTTTTGCTTCGTAGGTTTTTACCTCGATTGATCTGGGAGGGTACTCCTCCATCACGCCACTGAAATGCTCCCATTGCTTAGTCTTGAAATGTTCCTCATGGGCCTGATAATCTAGATATACCTCGGTAGCGATCACTACATCGGGTTTGTCGATATCGATAGCAAAGCTAAACTCTTTACAACCCTTCTCTTGCAAAACTACTTCTGTGTGTCTTTTGAGTTCAGGGAGAATTTTTTCGATGGTTTCTACTCCCCAATCAATCGTGCAGGTGACTACAACAGGCATACTTATTCTCCAATTGCTTCTTATTAAAAAATTTAATAGAAAAATCTTTGTCTCATAACTGATAGGCAAAACCTACTTTAATCATTCGACCAAAGCCGCTGTGGTTATAAGGGTCATAGTTAAGGTCATTTGCAACTTGCGGTGGGTCTTCATCTGTCAGGTTAAATCCTGAAACCGAAAAGGTAAAATACTTTGACACTGTATTTACATAGGTTAAATCAAACGTAGAGTGGCTATCTATTACTCTCAAGGGTGCTGGTGTGTCCGGGGCCGTGTCATCATAGCCGTCTACGTGTCTAGCAAACATAGTCAGACGGTGACGATCATTCCCCCACTTAATATAAAAACTGGTCTTCATCTCTGGCAAAGGCGTGAAAGGCACTCCCTCATTCGAAAGCCCAACAAAATCTCCGCCACTTGCTAGGAATATCCCGTCACGAGAAACAAAGTCATCCGATTTGTACTCTAGCTGATACGTTCCTTCTAGCCCCATCGTCACGCTTCCGCCAAGGACCTCACTCCAAGTGTAATTTGCTTCGTAATCTAAACCGGAGGTCTTAATATCGGACCCGTTTACAATAAATCTCTGTATACGTTGTATTCCAGCGATGGCGGTTCCATTTGGGGTGATCCTGCCTCTCAACACGTCGCAGGATGCAGTGCCGATGCCGGACTCCCCTTCTGCGCACTGAGCCTCGGTGTAAGCGCCGACGATTTGATTTCCATTTTCAAGTTGAAAAGGGTCTTCGAAATCAAATTGCCAAAAATCGACAGACGCATAGAACGCGTCACTTTGAAAAATGGCCCCAACATTTAAAGCCATCGCTTTCTCTGCCTCGAGCTCGGGATTGCCTGTCGTATCGAGAGCCTTGAACGCTAACGCGGGCGCAATAAAAGCCAACTCCGTGCTGGTTCCAGATAAAAAGCTGGAGGGCGGTCCCCTAAACGTCGTTGATGCAGAGCCTCTTATTTTAAATCTCTCAGTCAGATTCCAAGAAACCGCTATCTTAGGATCAAAAGAGCTTCCTCCGCTCGAGCCGTAATCTTCAAACCGAGCCGCTATCTGCATGTCGAGGTTTTCGTCTAAAGGTAACGCTAGCTCAGCGAACACTGCATAGATGTTTCTGCTGGTGGACTCTTCATCCGTTGCCGCCAGAAACGCAAGCTGACCCGCTCCGCCAGAACCGCAGTCTAAAGTTTCGGTATGTCCGAGAGTGATTGAAATAGGATTACTGAAGGGGCATGGGTTGATAGCTCGATTTGCTACATCCTCTACTGAAAATTTGTACTCATCCTTTCGGTATTGAATGCCCGCGGCCCATTCTGCTGCTCCACCACCGAATTTCCAAAAAGACTCTCCAGTAAATATAGCTTCGACTACTAGCTGTTCGTTCTCAGCGAGCGTGCCGGTCGATGCGGTAAGCCAGTCGATCAGCTCTTGAGAATTAGCGACCAGCGGATTGAACTGAGGGTTATTTATCCCTGTAACAGGAGAAAACTCTATGGCGTTTGAAAACGGATTGTAATATTCGCAGGCACCGACCCCTGACACTCCCGAGGAAGGATCGCATTGAGGGCCGCCGAAACCATCGAGCGCGAAGGCCATACGCTCTATGAACATATCGCTGCCGTCAACGTCTCGTCTGCGATCAGACCAAGTAAGGCTTGCGTCAAATCCTATTCCATTGCTTAGCTCTCCAAGCAACGCAAAGGACACTCTTCGATTTTCTGTTTCTCGAGGAGTCGTTTCGGGCTCACCGTTTCTTCCTGCTACGCCAAGCATTCTGGACCAAGTGCTTGCGCCCTGAATCGAGGCAGGCACCCCAAATCTATCTACAAAAAGATCGGGGTTTTGTGCCTTGAGATCGACTAATCCAGGGTGATTTGCTTCAACAAATCTATCGTTTCCCAATAGTGCCTGCGGCGGATAGGAGGGAGACGTTCTATATTCCGGCATATCCATCTTGTGCCAGAGCAATTCTCCGTGGAACGAGAAACGCTCAGATATATCTCTATTAAATTCTAAGAAGACTTTGGTATCCTCCTGATCTTCAATAAGATTATCGAAGAAAGTGTATTGAAATCGGCAGAATCCGCCGAATGAGAAACCGCCAAGCGAGTCGCAATTTGGGTCAGGCTGCTGAGCGCCAAGCAGCGTCCTACCCCCAGCTCCATCCGACACACCAGGAAAAAAACTACCTGGGTTCCCGATCGAGGACCAGCCTCCAGGAGCCGGATTCTCT
>CAJWLI010000021.1 GCA_913043075.1 uncultured Gammaproteobacteria bacterium | reverse complement strand
AGAAGGTAGACTCTTTAGTTTCTTTATCTTGGGCTTGGTTTAAACCCATCTCTTTCTCTGGAACACTCGGAGTCAAGGTGCAGCTGGCAAGAAAGAAAATTAAAATCGAGAGGAAATACCTCTTGAAAAAGAGGGAAATAGTTGAATGACAAGATATCGGGGTTAACTTAATTTCATTGTTGTGAATTAAACCTCGAGGGGGAAAATAAGCTATCTTTTTCGATGTATTCCAAACCATTGCAAAGTACAATTAACCTTTTTTGACTATAGACTTCTAGAACTTAGTCTTATTGCTCCCAGACCAAGAAATGAATAATAAACACCAAACACAGATAAAACTAGATTATGCAACTTTTCCTAGTAGGCATTAACCATAACACAGCCTCTGTGGACATCAGAGAAAAGATAGCTTTCTCAGAAGAAGAGTTAATTCCAGCCCTTAAAAGCTTAAAAGACAGTTTAGCCCTCGAAGAAATAGCAATACTGTCCACATGCAATAGGACAGAAATCTACGTTATTTCCGAAACCTCAGAGAGTGAAAGCATCAAATATTGGTTAGCAAATCTCAAAAAGATTGAATACAACAAAATTAGGGACAGTTTTTATGTTAAATCTTCAAGTGAGGTTGCAAATCACGCACTAAAAGTTGCCAGTGGATTAGATTCCCTTATCTTAGGTGAATCTCAGGTCCTAGGACAATTTAAGAATTGCTTTCACGTAGCGGGATTAGCAGGAACTCTTGGAAGAGAGCTAAAGAATTTTTCTCAAATCATTTTTAGGGGAGCGAAAGCGATTAGATCCCAGACAAAAATAGGAGAAAATTCGGTTTCCTTGGGGAGCCTAACGGTTACTATAGCTGAAAAGCTATTCGCTCAACTATCAACATGCAGAGTTATGTTAGTTGGTGCAGGAGAGATAGCTCAGCTGGTAGGCAAACACCTCAAGTCAGCAGGGATCAGTCAATTTACTATCGCAAATAGGTCGAAAACCAGAGGAGACGAATTAGCCAAACTTCTCGGAGGGAGGAGCATAAGCATAGATACGGCAAATGCTGAGCTTTTAAGGACCGACATTTTAGTAGCTTCAACATCGTCTTCTTTACCAGTTATAGGGAAAGGGTCGGTTGAAAGTGCTCTAAAAAATCAAAAACATAAACCAATCTTAATGGTTGACTTGGCGATCCCAAGAGATATTGAACCAGAGACTGGAGAGCTTGGAGACATTTACCTTTATAGCCTTGATGATTTCCAAAAAATAATAGACAAGAACCTAAATATAAAAGAAAAGGCAGCATCGGATGCTAGAGAGATAGTTGCGTTTTATGCCAATCAATACAAACCACAAGAAGCTATATCGGAGAGTTCAAAAATCCTTAGAGATTTTCGCAACGCACACAACTTAATTAAGGATGAGGAAGTTTTAAAAGCAATTGCGAATTTAAATAAAGGAGACGAGCCGAGAGAAGTCATTATTCAGCTAGCAAATCAATTAACTAATAAGATAATGCATGAGCCGACAGTAAAAATTAAAAATGCATTAGATTGGAACAACCAAACCCTCATTGAGGCTACGGTTGAGCTATATGGCCTGGGAAAAAAAGATGAATAAGTCTCTTATTAAAAAGTTAGATCAATTACTCGAGAGGCATGAAGAGCTTGCTGCAATATTATCCGAAAACGCTACCATATCAGACCAAAAAAAATTTCGAGCGTATTCAAAAGAGTATTCGGAACTTGAACTTATAGTTTCTTGTTTTAAAAAAATTGGGGTTAACTCCAAAGAGATCTTAGAGACTGAGAAAATGCTAGGAGACCCGGATATAGAAATTCAAGAGCTAGCAGGAAACGAGATCACCGATTTAAAAAAAGAAGGAGAAAGTCTAAGGCAAGAGCTAGAAACTCTTCTTCTTCCGGAAGACCCTTTTGACAAGAATAATATTTTTCTTGAAATCAGGGCAGGTGCTGGAGGAGACGAAGCCGCTATTTTCGCTGGGGATTTATTTAAAATGTATGCGAGATTCTCGGAGTTAAAAAATTGGAGACTTAGCTCTCTTTCCGAAAAACCAGGAGACCACGGCGGGTTTAAAGAAATCATAGCGAGGATTGAGGGTAAGCAGGTATACGCCAACATGAAATTTGAATCAGGCGCACATAGAGTCCAAAGAATTCCGCAAACAGAGTCACAAGGACGTGTTCATACTTCAGCATGCACTGTGGCAATTCTTCCCGAACTCGAAGAAATAGAAGAAATAGAAATCGACAAGGCAGATCTTCGAGTAGACACTTTCAGAGCCTCCGGAGCAGGTGGGCAGCACGTAAATAAAACCGATTCCGCAGTTAGACTAACTCACCTACCGTCCGGGCTAGTAGTAGAGTGTCAAGACGAGAGATCTCAACACAAGAATAAGGCTAGAGCACTCGCGCTGCTTCAAGCTAAATTAATGGAAAACGCAAAAACTGAACAGAGCAGCGAGAGAGCTAAGGAGAGAAAAACTTTAGTTGGAACCGGAGATCGATCCGAAAAAATTCGGACCTATAATTTTCCTGAAGGTCGAGTAACCGATCATCGAATCAACCTTACAGTGCATCGGCTTCAACAAATCATGTCAGGAGAATTAGATCTAGTCCTTAATCAATTAATTACGGAACACCAAGCGGATTTGCTGAAATCGATAAGTGAAAATAATGATTAGAAGCCTTGACGAAATTAGGCAGGAAGCCATTAAGAAACTAGAAAAGATCTCTGAAGATCCACTTCGTGAGTATATGGAACTCTTTTCAGCAGCAACAGGTTTAAGTAAAACTCACGCGCTCACTAATTTTTTTGAAGTCAATTCAAAAAGGATCGAAGATCTGCGTTTGTTAGAAACATATATATCTCAGCGCTGTACCGGAGTGCCATTACCTTACATAACTGGTATGGAAGGTTTCTGGAAAAAAGAATTCCAAGTCACGGCCGACACTCTTATCCCACGACCCGAAACAGAACTTCTAGTTGAACTAATCTTGTCTGAGAATAAAAAAAAATGCCTAAAAGTCCTTGATTTAGGAACTGGAACCGGCGCAATCGGCATAAGCATTGCGGAAGAAATGCCCAATTGGAAGATAACAGCAACCGATATAAGCTTATTGGCTTTGCGGACAGCAAAAATAAACTCACGCGGCCTAAAGAACATAAACTTTGTTCAGTGCTTTTGGCTCAACTCGATCGGAACAAGCTTCGATATAATCGTATCAAATCCACCATACATATGTGATGACGATCCTCATTTAAAGTATCTTCGCCATGAGCCGAGGCTTGCTTTAGAGGGAGGTAGAGATGGGCTCGATCCGGCTCGAGAGATTATAAAAACGGCGAAAAAAAATTTGGTGGAGAAAGGACGACTTTACCTAGAGCATGGCTATGATCAAAAGGATGACGTTACCCAAATATTACGGCAGAGCGATTTTTGTACAATCAAGAGCTATAAGGATTTCGCAGGTCATGACCGAGTTATCAAGGCCCATTCATGACTCTTAACGATAATCAATTGATGCGCTACAGCAGAAATATCTTGCTTTCTGACATAGACATCTTGGGTCAAGAAAAATTACTTTCCTCTAGTGCGATGGTAATAGGCCTAGGAGGGCTTGGCAGTCCCGTAGCGTCCTATTTGGCTGCGTCTGGGGTAGGTAGATTAGTCATTTCTGATTTCGATTCTGTCCATATCTCCAATCTTCAGAGACAAACGATTTTTTCCTCAAAAAATATTGGAGAGAACAAAGCAGTCGCTGCCAAGAAAAGGCTTTTGGAAATAAACCCTCAAATCGAGATTATTAGCCTCAGCAAATTAAGTTCGACCGAGGAACTGCGAGAATGGATAAGCACTGTAGATATTGTAGCGGATTGCACCGATAACTTAGGCACGCGTTTAGTGATCAACGACATATGTTTTTCAGAAAAAACAATGCTTGTTTCAGGAGCCGCAATAAAAATGGACGGCCAATTAATCGTCATTGATCCAACAAATCGAGATGGTCCATGCTATCGCTGTCTTTACAATACCGACGAAGACTTGGAAGATGATTCTTGCTCCGACTCAGGAGTTTTGGGGCCCATAGTAGGAGCTGTAGGCTGCCTACAAGCGACTGAAATTCTGAAAATACTTTTAAGCATTGGAACCTCCTCAGCTGGGAAATTAATAACGATCGATGGTAGACATTTAGAATGGCTGAAACTTGACCTGCCGAAAAACTTAAAATGCGAGACGTGCAACCAAAAGAACGACTAGCGTAAAGTTTCAGCCACCTGAAGATCTGCGTGATATGAGGACCGCACAAGAGGTCCGCTCGCTACGCTTTTAAATCCGAGCGATCGCCCAAAGTCTGCCAGATCGTCAAACTCTTCGGGAGAGACAAATCGCTCGACTTTTAAATGCTGCTTGCTTGGTTGCAAATATTGACCCAGTGTGACCATATCAACGTTATTTTCGCGTAAATCGCTCATCACGGACCTAACTTCGCTTAGGTGTTCACCGAGCCCGAGCATCAAACCAGATTTAGTCGGAACATTTGGATTAAGTTGTCTAAAAGATTTTAGAAGACTTAGAGACCAAGCATAGTCTGCTCCAGGCCTCACTTTTTTATAAAGTCTAGGAATAGTTTCTAAATTGTGGTTGAAAACATCCGGCGGAGTTCTACTTAAAATTTTTAAGGCGATTTCTTTTCTTCCACGAAAATCAGGAACTAATACCTCAACAATGATTTGAGGGTTCGACATTTTTACTTCCTCTATGCATCGGCTAAAGTGAGAGGCCCCACTGTCCTTCAAATCATCACGATCAACAGAAGTGATCACGACATAGGTTAGCTTCATTTCTTCAATGGCACTAGCCAAATTTCTTGGTTCATTATCATCGAGCGGCTTGGGTTTTCCGTGCGCTACATCGCAGAAGGGACATCTCCTTGTACATATCTCTCCCATGATCATAAAAGTTGCGGTTCCTCGAGAAAAACACTCTGGCAAGTTGGGGCAACTAGCTTCCTCACAAACCGACGCCAAAGACCTATTTCTGAGAATTCCTTTTGTTCTTTCAATTTCTGGGTTTGATCGAACCCTAACCCTTAACCAATGTGGCTTTGGAGGCAAAATTTCTGTGGGTATCACTTTGACTGGGATTCGTCTAACTTTTTCTGCGCCCCTTAACTTTTCGCCGACTATTAATCTGTTTTTATTTGCCAAAATGTCCCCTATGCGCTCCGGTCTATTTTCCTGAGCTTCACGTCTAAGATCGACTTTATATCATCTACAACAACTTTCATCTCTGTATTTTTCCCTAACGCTTTTAGATCGGTCACTTCTAAACCCTCATAACCGCAAGGATTTATTATCTTGAAAGGAGCAAGATCCATGTCGATATTTAAGCTAAACCCATGGTAAGTTTTTCCTCTTCGAACTCGAAGACCTAAAAAACCTATCTTTTTACGTCCCACAAAAACTCCAGGAACTTGTTCCATTGTCGATGCACGAACACCGTACGAACTGAGCAGAGAAATCAAAGTGTCTTCTATTAACGATACCAGTTGTCGAACTCCCAAATTTCTTCGAGCAAGGTCTAACAAAAGATAGACAACTAGTTGCCCCGGTCCATGATAGGTAATGTCTCCACCCCGATCACTCTGCACCAAAGGGATTTGAGTACGAGACAATAAATTATGTGGCTTTCCTAATTTACCTATGGTGAATACTGGCAAGTGATCTAAAAACCAAACCTCATCTTGAGTATCATTATTTCTACTCAACGTAAAACTTCTCATCTTTTCACAAGTTTGCTCATAAGGTCTATTGCGAAAAATTCGGTAAAAAGGAGTAGGAGGCATTTTCCCCATTATAAAACCAGCTTAACCGACTCGATTTTTTTTAAATCTAGATACAAATCTTTTATGTGGCTCTCAGAGAGCGCTCTCAATATGACGGATACCGACACGTAATTCTTTTTTTGGCTCATTTTTTCTCTGACTGCAGACTCTTTAAAACTCAAATCGTGCTTAGAAATACAATCGACTACTTCATTTAAAAGTCCCGGGCGGTTCTCGCACAAAACCTTGATAGGATAGTCGCATGGAAACGAAATACTTTGTTCTGAGATCTTCAAGTCAATACTCCAATGGATCACCGTCAAACAACTTAAGAGAAAATAGTTGGATTGAATCTATCAATTTACTGAAGAATCCGGCCTCCTCAACACTGTTGAGAGCCGTTATGGGGACAGAGACTTTCTCCTGGCTCAGGCCTGAGATTATGAGCGTACCAAATTTATCGCCCTTTCTTATTGGGGCATGAATTTCTTCAACGAGTGTAATCTCAGCGTCAAGCTTATCACGACTTCCCTTTGGGATCGTAAGAATTAAAGGATTATTTAATCCAAGCCTTAATGAGCTGTGTTTACCACCCCATATTTTTACTTGTTTGAGCATGTCGCCGGCTTCATATAGTGAAATCGTTTCAAAATATCTAAAGCCAAAAGTTAATAATTTCTGGCTTTCAATTGCCCTGCTAATCTGGCTCTCTGTTCCCATAACCACCGAGATTAGTCTCATCCCATTCCTAAAAGCTGAGGCTACCAAGCAATATCCGGCTGCTTCGGTATGCCCAGTCTTTACTCCATCTACTGAGGCGTCCCGCCAGAGAAGTCTGTTCCGATTATTTTGCTTAATTCCCGCATATTCGTAAGATTTTTCTGCGTAGTACTTGTAGTGAGACGGAAACTCTCTGATAAGCGCTTTAACCAACCGGCCCAAATCTGAGGCGGTGGTGTAGTGATTTTCATGAGGCAAACCTGTTGAGTTTTCGAAATTAGTGTTATTTAGCCCCAGGTTTCTGGCATGCATGTTCATTGTCTCGACAAAAGATTCTTCCGAACCCGAGATATGTTCGGCAAGAGCGACACTGGCATCATTACCAGATTGCACAATAATTCCTCTTAAGATTTCTTCTAATCGAACAGAAGTTCCTTCTCTAATAAACATCCTTGAGCCTTCCATTCTCCATGCCTTAATGCTCACACTCACTTCATCATCCAGAGAAATAGACCCTTTCGCGAGTTCCTTTGCTGCGACATAACTGGTCATTATTTTGGTGAGACTCGCCGGGGGCAGGCGTTGATCAGAGTTAAACTCGACCAAAACTTCGTCGGTATTTGCGTCCATCAAAAAATAACCCTCAGCGCCAATCTGAGGAGGAGCAGGAATAATAAACTCGTCTGCATATGCTGAATTAATAGTAACTAAGGGCAATAAAAAACAAAAAACTATCAATCTAATACTTTTAAGCATTAATAAGCTCCATTATTCTTTTATGTGCAAAGGTCCTTCAAATCCTTTATCTGAGATAATCTTCAAAACATAAAGCTTTTGTTTTTCTTCTGTTAAGGGTCCGATCCAAACTTTGTGCAGATCAGAGTTTTCGAGCGGAGGAATCACTGAAACAGAAATTGTATCCGATAAAAAACTACTCAGTTTATTAGATAGTTTTTCTGCAGCTGTTTTTGTTTTAAACGCTCCTACCTGAATATAATTCTTCTCCTGACAGTCCTTTAGTTTATCAGTATTAGCGACCGCTTTTTCCTTTATAGCCTCAACGACTACAGTGGTTAATCCATTTTCAAGAAAACCCAACTCCAGAGCTGCAGCGTATGACAAATCAATCAGACGATCATCATGGAAAGGGCCCCTATCATTCACCTTAACAAAGGTTCTTTTTCCATTTTCAAGATTAGTCACTTTTACCAAGGTAGGCAAAGGTAAAGCTTTGTGAGCTGCTGTCATCAAACTCATATCATATATTTCACCAGAAGCAGTTAGATTCCCATGAAATTTTTTCCCATACCAAGATGCAACCCCAATTTCTAAATACCCATCCGAGGAGCTCATAGTTTCATAAACCTTTCCGAAAACTTCGTATTGGTTTGTTTTTAAATCCTTGCTTTTTTGACTATCCGTATACACGCAAGAACTCAAAAGGAAGCTCATCGTTATCAATATAAACGGTAGTAACATCAGAAGATCTCTATCTAATCACTTTTCTTAAAGGCTTCGCTTAGCTGGACGACTGCCATCGCATAAAGATCGCTTCGATTGTATTTCATGAGCACTGAAAAATTCCAAAAACCCGCCCAATATTTGTAGCCTCCGGGCACAGCTAACTTCAGCGGCATTACCATCCGACTGGGTATATTTTTTCTGTCAGAGGATTTTGGCAGGCAATCATGAAGCTTATCAAAGACAGCAGATTCTATAGAATCACCTATAGAAAAGATCCCACAATCACCATCAACTTCGATAGCAACTAATTCCTTCCTTCTCCACCCATGTTCATAAAGATAATTACCGACGCTACCGATCGAATCGGAAGGCTGTTCCCAAAGATTGCGATTCCCATCTAAATCAAAATCAACAGCATATCTTCGAAAACTGCTAGGTATAAATTGGCCCATCCCCATCGCTCCAGCATAGGAACCCTTGAGGTCATCTATTTTAAGATTTTCTTCACGGGTCATTAGGAATAACTCCTTCAGCTCTTCCTTAAAAAAAGAGCTCCTAGGCGGATAATAGAAGGCCAAAGTAGCAAGTGAATCAAGAACCGGATGACTACCCATGATTTTTCCGTATCGGGTTTCTACGCCTATTATTGCTGTAACTATCTCTGCCGGAATACCGAATTCAGCCTCGACCCTTGCTAAGTCAAGATGATTATCCTTCATAAATATTTTCCCGTTATCCAGCCGAGCTTTATCAAGGAAAATATCTCTATACTCCCCCCAGGATAAAGTCTTCTCTGCGGGCTTACTAATATTGTCGATCACTATTTGCCTGTGGTTAGCAGAATTCAAAACATTTAGAATTTCCGATCTTTGGTATTGAGATTTTTCGGACAAATCGTTAGCGAATTGTGTTACCTCGGGGATTCGAAAATTTTTTTCTGCAAGAATCTCAGGACAAAAAACTAGCAAAATAAAGAAAACGAGAATATTCACAGCGATATTCTTCTGTGGTTTTGTATTGACATCATTACCCCAAATCCTGCGAAGAGAGTTAGCACAGAGGTGCCGCCATAGCTAACGAATGGAAGAGGAACTCCAACCACAGGCAGAACACCCGAAACCATTCCGATGTTAACGAAAACATAAACAAAAAAAGTAAAAATAATACTTACAGATACGAGTCTTCCGAAAGTATCCTGCGCGTTCACTGCTAAAATGACTCCTCGCCATATAAGAAGTGAGTATAAAATAAGCAACAATATCACTCCTGAAAAACCTAATTCTTCTCCTAAAACAGCCAAAACAAAGTCTGTTTTCGTCTCAGGAAGAAAATCTAAATTAGATTGTGTACCCTGGAACAGGCCTTTTCCAAAGATTCCGCCGGAACCAATTGCTGTTTTAGATTGGATAATGTTCCAGCCAGCGCCCAAAGCATCCGATTCTGGATTTAGTAAAATCAGAATTCTCTGACGCTGATATTCTCTCATTAAAAGCCATAGTGCGGGGGCCAAGGCAAAGCCAATCGCCAATGATCCAAAAACCAGCCGCCAGGATATCCCGGAAACAAAAAGAACAAAAACGCCCGTAGAAATTAAAATAACAGAAGTTCCTAAATCAGGCTGTGATCCGATCAACATTACTGGGATTGAAATCATAACAATAGCCCAGAAAATATACCTGGCTTTCGGAGGCAGATGTCGATCTTGCAAATAACGGGCAAGCATAATCGGCAAAGCTAATTTCATTAACTCTGATGGCTGAAAACTTATCACGCCAGGTATTTTTAACCATCTTTTGGAACCTTTAATTTCAATTCCATAAAAGAAAGTAATCAACAAAAGAACAACCGAAAAGAAAAAGAACCATGGAGCCAATCGCATGAAAAACACTGGAGGAATTTGTGCGACTGAGAACATAATAAAAAAGCCAGCGCAAATTTTTAGGCTTTGCGCCAATACTGGATCAGGATCTCTGCCGACCGCACTATAAAGAATTAGTAAACCAAAAATGCAGAGCAGGATTAAGTTAAGAACCATCGGCAGGTCAAGATGGAACACGTCACCGACTAAAGTCCTTTCTCTTTTCAGACCCATAGAACCAGATAACTGCCTAACAAAATCAGCACTCACTGGTCTAAACCTCGTCGCCAGACGCTTGGAAAGAATCTCTTGCTTCTTTTCCAATATGAAAATCAATAACAGCCTTCGCTACAGGAGCAGCAATTTCGCTGCCAGAGCCTCCATTTTCTACAATCACTGCTATCGCAATAGTAGGCTCATTTAGAGGAGCGAAACCAACGAACCAGGCATGCTTCCTCAATCTCTCATCCAGTTCCTCTTCGTTATATTCCTCGTCTTGTGCTATTCCTACGACCTGAGCTGTTCCGCTCTTACCCGCCATTCGGTAGTTAACATACTGTCCAATCGATGCCCAAGCCGTTCCATTTTCTCCAGCTCCCTGCCCTCCACGGTGCACTACCTTTTCCATTGCCTTTATAACTGAAACCCAATGCTTACTCATTATGTGATCGAGATTCTTTGGTGCTTTTGATTTAGTAACGTCTATACGATCGCTGCCCGACCTTAAAATCCTAGGAGCAATCCACGAACCTCTGTTGGCTATCAAGGATACTGACGTTGCTAATTGGAGAGGAGTAACCAACATATCACCTTGACCAATGCCGATATTTAGAGTGTCGCCGGGATACCACGGGAACCCACGAACTCTTTTTTTCCAATCACGGGAAGGAAGTAATCCTTTTTTTGCCTCAGGAAGATCGAGAATAGTATTCGCTCCAAAACCAAATAAAGATAGATCTCTACTAATATTATCAATTCCTAATTTAACCGAGACATCATAAAAAAAGACGTTGCAGGATCGATAGATAGCTTTATCTAAAGTTACTTTTCCATGACCTCCCTCCCCCGTGATTTTCCAATTCCAGTCTCTGTAAAGTCTTTCATCACCCGGCAACTGATACCACCCGGGATCTTCGACCAAATAAGTCTCATCTATAACGCCAGCGCTCAGGGCTGAAAGGCCAAGCATTGGTTTAATTGTAGACCCAGGCTCATATTGACCCTGTATTGCTCGATTAAACAGGGGTGTGCTTTCGGAATCTCTTAATTTCGAATAACTGAAATGGTCTATCCCGGTAACAAACAAATTAGGGTCGTATCCTGGCTTCGATACTACAGCTAGAATACCTCCAGTCTTGGGTTCAATCGCTACCACAGCCCCGCGATTATTTCCTAGTGCGTCAAAAGCAACTTGCTGTAGACCACTGTCAAGATGAAGATGGAGATTGCTTCCCGGAAGTGGAAGGCTATAGTCAAGGATCTTCATCACTCTTCCACGAGCGTCTATTTCAACCCTTTGGTAACCAACTTCTCCTAAAAGATCTTTTTCATAATATTTCTCAACACCTATTTTTCCTACGTGATCAGTTCCCAGATAGGCGATTGGATCGATAGATTTAGCATCTTTTTCATTTATTCGTCGAACAGAACCTATGGCGTGAACCATTAGTTCTCCTTTTGGGTAATTCCTTACCAATCTGGCTTCTACTCGAACTCCAGGCATAGAAGATAAATCTACGCTTATTTTTGCTATTTCTTTTTGGGATAATTTGTAACGCAACGGGACTGACTCAAAAGCTCTATTTCTTCGAGCTAACTGCTTGCGGAATCTTTCTATCTCTCTATCGCTTAGATTCAACATTTTATTCAACTTTAGAATGAGTTCCTCAAGATCAACAACAGCCTCAGGAGTAATAGCAAGATGAAAAGATGGAGAGTTGTCTGCTATCAATTCTCCATGTCGGTCGTATATAAGTCCTCGCATTGGGGGCAGAGGCTGCACTTGAATACGATTTTGATCTGAGAGCGTAGAAAACACTTCATGCTGGATTATCTGAAGGTAAAAAAGACGAACAACCAACAAAATCATAAGAAAAGCAGCTACCGAAAAAGCCAGTAAAACACGAGCTAGAAAAACTCTACTTTCTTTGTCGTGATCTTTAAGAGCTAACGGTTCCATTATTTTATCTGTGATAAGGGTGTTTGTTGTTTATCATAAAAGCTCTATACAGTTGCTCTAAAAGCACTAGCCTCGCTAGTGCATGAGGCAAGGTCAACTTCGAAAGTGACCAGATAAAATCCGAACGTTCCAAGAGAGTCGAACTAAGCCCGTCTGAACCTCCGATCAGAAACTGAAATTTACTCCTATTAAGACTCCAAGCAATCAATTTCTCAGCAAAAATCTCGGAGGTCCATTGGACTCCGTGCTGATCCATCGCAATAATATATGAAGATCGATCGATAAAGGATTCTATACGTTGACCTTCCTCAATTTTTCTTTCTTGCAAATTTCTTTTTTTATTATTTTTTACAATCGCTATCTCTTTTAAACTTAGCTTACACTCATTGCTCAGTCGTTTCTGATACTCGTATAAAGCCTCTTTTATCCAGACTGGGTAAGAGGTTCCTATCGATATTATTTCTAATTTCAACAAAGACTAAAGGTCTCTCGCAATTCTAACCATCTTGTTCTGTGTCAGCTCGGAGGTCAGCTGCCCACAATTTCTCTAGGTCATAAAATTCCCTAGTCTCTGGGAGCATTATATGAACTACTAAATCTCCAAGATCAACCAAAGTCCAGTCTCCTTCGCTGTAACCCTCAACAC
>CAJWLI010000020.1 GCA_913043075.1 uncultured Gammaproteobacteria bacterium | reverse complement strand
GGCCTTTAAGATATGCGTTCCTCGCTGTATTCCGCCATCTAAAACAATGTCTATCTCTCCACCGACTTCTTCTACAATCTCTTCCAATTGATCAAAGGGACTTCTGCTTCCATCTAATTGCCGTCCACCGTGATTTGATATCATTATCGCGTCTGCCCCTAAGTCAACAGCTTTCCTCGCATCAAGCGGACTCATTATACCTTTTAAACAAAATTTACCGTTCCATTTTCTTTTCAAATCCTCTGCATGACCCCAATCCAAGGTCTGATCCAGCATAGTTGAAAAATAATCTCCAACTGAGATTGCAATATTTGATCCTTGCTTAACATGATCCTTCAACTGAGAGAGTTCAAATTTTTCTCTGAACAAAAAATTCAAAGCCCAAGCTGGTTTTATTCCAAACTGAAAAAGACTCGAGGGCGTAAGTCTGGGTGGAGTGGTGAAACCGGTCCTGAGATCTCTCTCCCTATTTCCTCCAGTGATTGTGTCTACCGTTAAGGTGAGCACATCGAATTTAGCCTCGATTGCCAGGTCGATCATCGCATCATTTAGAGCTCTATCTTTATGAAAGTAAAATTGGAACATCTTTGGGGAGTCTATAAGCTCACCTATTTCTCTCAAGGGAACAGTCCCCAAAGAGGAGACGCCAAAAAGAGTATTATATTTCTCAGCGGCAAGCGCTACCGCCCTCTCACCCTCGTAATGAAAAAGTCGTTGAAGAGCGGTGGGAGAGCAGAATATTGGCAAATCTAGTTTGAAACCCATAACATTGACTGACATATCAATGTCTTCAACACCAGCTAAAACATTCGGGACCAGATCGCAATCCTCGAAAGCCAAAGTGTTTCTTCTGTAGGTGACCTCGTCTTCAGCCGCACCATCAATATAGTTAAATATCGGGCTCGGGAGGCGGCGTTTTGCTAAATCTCTCAGATCCGAAAAATTACTGCAATTCTTTAACATCCTGGGCATCTTTGTTTTACCTCATATCTGTGCAATTTGCTGCCTTCCCATCCGAACACAAAAACTTCTCTCATAGAGAAAACGGGATAACAAACGGACCGAGCTTGGAAAACCTTTTGAACGATATTTTTTCCCGGTTTGTTCGCACAGTATAACTCCTTTTCGGTTGGTCTTTTAGTTATAATCATCGGGACAGATAAAGAAGGACTTTTTGTGCCAATAAACTCAATAGAAGAAATCCTAGAAGATTTTCGCCACGGAAGAATGGTTCTAATTATGGATGACGAAGATCGGGAAAATGAGGGAGACCTGATTATTGCGGCCGATTGTGTCTCAGCAAATGACGTAACTTTTTTTGCGAGGAATGCCTGCGGTCTAATTTGTTTGACCCTTACAGAAGAAAAAGCTAGCCAACTCCAATTGCCCCTCATGGTTGAAAAAAACGGTTCGAGCCACTCGACTAATTTTACGGTTTCAATTGAGGCAGCCGAAGGAATCACTACTGGTATATCCGCTGCTGATAGGGCGCAGACCATTAAAGCTGCTGTAAACAAAAATGCGCAGCCTAGCGACTTAGTTCAACCTGGACACATTTTTCCCCTGATATCACAAGCTGGCGGCGTTCTGACGCGAGCCGGACACACCGAAGCCGGGACCGACCTAGCGAGATTGTCTGGGCATGAACCCGCATCGGTAATTGTTGAAGTAATGAACGAAGACGGAACCATGGCCAAACGGCCTGAATTAGAGGCTTTTGCTGAAAAACACGGCATTAAAATTGGAACGATAGCTGATCTTATCCAATACCGCAGCCTTCACGACACTACCATTGAAAAAATGGATCAGAGATCAGTGGATACTGCTTACGGAAGCTTCGTATTAAAAACATATCGCGACAACATTTCTGATTGCGTGCACTATGCATTAGTTAGAGGTGAGGTAGAGCAAGACCGTCCTTGCCCCGTAAGAGTGCATTTGTTGAATACTTTGAGAGATATATTTCAAACAGTAAGGCCTGAGTTTTCGGATTCCTGGTCATTGTCGGAGTCGATGAAATTTGTTGACGAGGCGGATAACGGAGTAATAGTTTTAATAGGACAAGAATTTAATCAGTTGGAGGAACTGAAGAAAGTCTCGCTCTTCCCAGAAATCACTACGGCGGCAACAAAATCGTCCGACACAGGAAGCTATCGTGTTGTAGGGACTGGCTCCCAGATTTTAAGAGATGTTGGAGTAGGCAAAATGAGACTGCTAAGTTCACCAACTCGTTTTAATGCAATTTCAGGCTTTAATTTAGAGGTTATAGAATTCATTGAAAAAAATTAGTTTAAAATTTGGCGCTCTGCTTTTTTTATTTAATTTCTGGACCTCGTCAAGCGCAAGCGATATTCCTCGGCCAGAAGAAACGGTTTCTGAGTTTCAGCACACTCTTACTAAAGTTCTAAAAGAAAAGCACTACGAGGCTAAGCTTTCTTTGCTCCTTCCCTCTGTCTCTAAATTATTTGCAGTCGACACCATTGCGCGAATTTCCTTTGGGACAAGATCTTGGAAACTTCTTAACGACAACGAAAGAAAAGTCTTCCAAACTCTCACAACGAATTTAATAGCATCAACTTACGCGGCCAGATTCAAGGAATTTAAGGATCAGAGATTCGCAATCAATGAATCTATAAGCCTTAGGAAGAACCGACATGCGGTAAAAACTCAACTCTTTTCTGGAGAGGCCGCCGTTTCCTTAGAATATCATTTACAGAACAAAGATTCGGCCTGGCAGATTTACGATATTGTCGCGAATGGGGTAAGCGACCTAAATCTCAAGCGTTCGGCTTACGGGAAAACGCTTGCAGAAATTGGCTTCTCTGGACTGGTTGACGACATTAAAAAAGAAATTAAAAAAAATTCAGAAAAGAGCTTCTGACAGATGTTCGAGAGAATTCTTATTTCTTGGACTAATTTGGTTATTCGTAATTGTCATTTGAGCCTCGCACTCTTAGGAATCATCACTAGCATGCTGGGTGCTTATGCAGTAAATAACTTCAAGATAAACTCAGATACTTCTCAGCTCATAGTTCAAGATACCGAGTGGCGAAAGACTCACGATGAGTTTGTCAATGAATTCCCGCAATATGACAAAACGACTTTCATAGTTGTTTCAGGTCCGGCCCCAAATAAAGTAAAACTAGTGGCGAAAGACTTGGTGGAAAACCTTAAAACTGAAAACGATTTCAAATCGGTTTTTAGTCCAGCTTCAGAGGAATATTATGAAAAAAATATTTTTCTCTATATGCAGCCTAGGGATCTCGAGAAGGCGATTCAAAAATTAGCGAGTGCTCAACCCTTTTTGGGTGCAATCGCCACGGACAGCTCAATTAGATCAGTTCTAACGCTTCTCATTAATGCTATGGAATCAGAAGAGAATATCGAAAGAGAACTGTCTCAGATTAGCGCCGCTCTTCGTTTGGCAAGAGATAAAGCATTCAACCGAGATTCGAGACCGATATCATGGCGTGACCAGTTATTTTCTCCTGATAGCGGTCAAACCTTTTACCAACTCATATTTATCCAGGGCAAACAAAATTTTGGTCTAGATCTCCCCAATTCATTAATCGTAAACACCCTTAATAAGGTTATCAAAAACAACGAACACCCTTTCAAAGAAGACGTCCAAATACGCTTGACCGGCCAGATCGCTCTTGAGCATGGAGAAATCGTTAACGCGATGGAGAGTGCAAAGCTATCTGGATCAATTGCTGTGATCATCTTGCTCTTTGTTCTTGTTTGGGGGATAAGGTCTCCGCACCTAATAGCGGCAATATATATTTCAATGTTTATAGGCTTAACTTGGACAGCTGCCTTCGCTATGTCGACTGTTGGACAATACAATACCATTTCGATTATTTTCCTAGTTATGTTTATCGGACTTGGTGTGGATTTCGCAGTCCATTTGTCTTTGAAATATCAGGAATTAGCCAGATCGGAATCACAAGAGGCCGCTCTAACTGAAGCATCGCGATCATTAGGATCAGCTCTTTTTCTTTGTGGACTGACCTCGGCTATCGGGTTTTTAAGCTTCGTTCCCACTCCTTATAGAGGACTGGCTGAAATGGGTATCATTTCGGCCGGAGGAATGTTAATCGCCGTTTTTGTTACCCTTACGTTCATTCCAGCTTTTTTTTCAGTAACAGAAAAACCCAAGAAAGCTGAAAGCCTAGTCTTTTCAGGGTTTTTAGCTAAACTCCATCAGGATCGATCTAAAGAAACCGCCTATGTCACTATTATAACTATAATTATAGTCGGGCTCGCGGCAATGAAAGCGGAGTTTGATTACAGCACTCTATCTCTAAAAAATCCTCGCTCTGAAGCGATGTCGGCGCTTAGCGAGCTCCAAGAAAAGGGGTTGGTAACCGACTACACACTTTTCTATATAGCAGACAATGCCGAAGAAGCGAAAAACAAAAAACTTGAGCTCCTAGATTTAGAGGTTGTCGAACAAGCGTTGATTCCGGAAGATTACCTGCCTAAAAACCAGTCAGAAAAACTTGATATGTTAGAAGAAGCAAACTTTCTCTTATCTTCTATCTTTTTATCGGAAACCATGCAAAAACCATTCGAGGATAGCGAATACCTAGAGCTCCTTGGAAATTTAAGTTCTGCCGCAGAAACTCGGTTGAAGCGAACCGATCCAAACTCTAACGAACAGAAGTTTATTAAAGAAATTCTTGACGTCGCAAGTTCCCTAAGAGGAGCCGATGCTGACAAGAGAATAGAATTTTCAAAGAAAATCATCCCGCCCTTAAAGTCAGAAATTGATTGGTTAGAAGAAGCCTTGAGTGCTGAAGAAATAACACTATCGGACCTACCGCTTGCTCAATTACGCAGGCTCGTGTCAGAAGAAGAAAAGGTAATTGTATCGGTAACACCATCGATAAACGTCATGCCAGTTGAGTCTCTCAGGCACTTCACGGAAAGCGTTATCTCGGTAGCTGACGAATTCACGGGAAGACCCGTTCTTGACCTCGGGATCGGCGATATAGTGGTAAAATCATTTTGGACCGCTATCTTTTTGGCATGTAGCGGAATTTTTCTAATTCTGTTGTTGTCTCTAAAGAGCATTACGGACTCTGTTCTTGTTTTTATACCGCTGCTAATCACAGCGCTTTTTACTCTGTCGGTGTCTTGGATCATTGACTTGCCTCTCAATATGGCGAACGTCGTAGTGATTCCGCTGATATTCGGATTAGGAGTGGCTAACGGCATCCACATTGTCAAACGATTCCATCAATCAAGCAGCGCAGTGGAACTGATTAATTCAAGCACGCCAAAAGCGGTGTTCTTAAGTAACCTTACTACCCTGGCTTCTTTCGGTGCACTTTGTTTTTCCTCTCACCTTGGGATATTTTCAATCGGAGTTTTGCTAACAATAGGGATAATTACTTTAATGGTTTTCACTATTGTATGCCTCCCAGCACTGCTTTTTACTTTCTCTACAAAAAAGAGCCTAGCCTAGAGAGAAAACTCATAAGATAAAAGGCAAAAATGCCTTCTTGGTTTTTGGATAGCCACGCAGGTTTTCTTTGTACCAATTATGGTGAGAAATCGCCCTTGGCAAGAGGTTTGCTAATGTCCAAAAAAAGAAAAGCCAGCCCGGCGGAGCCATCACCATTATCGCCCAACCCAACCACTGAATAGACTCGGAAAAGTAATTAGGGCAACTTATAAAACGGTAAAGGAATTTATCTGGTATTTGATATTTACCAGCAGGATTACTCTTCCTGCTATTTCTTAACAAACGATCAGATTCTTTGTTCGCCAAAAAACCCATTAAGAATAGGCTTGCGCCCAAGACAAAATTCCAACTGAGTAAATATCTTAATGGGTAAATCTGCTCGTTTAAAATTAGGTAAAAGCCATTCAAATATGCATTAACAACGTTAAAAAAAAACGCCATTACGATTATCAAAAAAGGCATATTTCTTTCACTCTTGAGAGTGAACGGATAAAAAAAAGCTCTGTGAACATAGTGGAATTGCCAAATAAACAAAAAAATACAAACCACGATATTTTCGTATATAAAATAAAACGGTATAAGCATAAGCAGAGAGGCTGGGCTTTCCATAAAGAACCATCCAAGACGGTTATTGACGATCGGGCCCCAGCCCGGCCGAACATAGCGCCCGTAGGGTGCAGGAACCCAAAGAAGGATAGCAAAGACAAGCGGCGCCAAGCACAGCATTAAGTAGAACAGAGAGGTGTAAACAGACTCCATCATTCCCCTTGATGTAAAAGCAGTTAACTCGGAGAGGACAGATGTTATCATGTTGCTCTTGAATACTTATAGCACATAGTTTTTTAAATTTTTTTTGGGGAGGCGGTGGAAATTAGTGGCGATCAAAATACCTTTCAAGCTGGAACATAATTTCGAATACGCGAAGCTAGAGACACTTACTCCTCTTATTAGACGCGTAACTGCGAGAAACCCTAGCGGATTTACCTTCCACGGAACAGGTACCTATATTATAGGCCGGAAAGACGTAGCGGTCATTGATCCCGGGCCCTTGCTTGAAGAGCACATTCAAGCTCTTAAACGTCTCTTAAGTGGCGAAAATATTACGCATATCCTCATAACACACACACACATGGATCACTCCCCTGCTGCGGCGCCCTTAAAAGATTTCTGGGGTGTAAAGACTTTTGGGTTCGGTCCTCATGGAGGGGGAGTCGGAAACAGTCAGAACACTGAGGCGGGCGGGGACAAAGACTTTATTCCAGACAAAGAGTGCAAAGATGGAACGATAATCAGCGCTAATGATTGGACTATCGAGTGCGTTCATACTCCTGGGCACACATCTAATCATCTTTGCTTTGCGTTGCGCGAAGAAAATTCGATGTTTACTGGGGACCACGTAATGGGGTGGTCAACAAGCGTGATTGGCCCTCCTGATGGAAACATGACCGACTATATAAAAAGCTTAGAGAAACTTTTAAGAAGGAAAGAATCAACATATTGGCCAACACACGGCTCGAGCATTGACAATGTTCACGAATTTGTAAAGGCGTTCATCAGTCACCGGTTGGAGAGAGAGGAACAGATATTAAGCTGTTTGAAACAGGGGGTTAACAGCATCTCTGACATGATCCCAATAATGTATTCCGAGACTGACCCCTCACTTCACCCCGCAGCAGCTCGATCTGCCTTCGCGGCTATCATTCGGCTTGTTGAGACCGGACGAGTCTCATGTGACGCATCAGAGCCTGAAATTGATGCGGGTTATTTCTTACGCTAGCAGCGTGATCTGATCCCAAAGGTTTCCAGACGCGTTGCCTGAGAAAAATCTCCCGATCTCGGTCTGCCAATCTTTCTCAGAGCCGAACTCATCTCTCCATGCCCACAGACGCCTCGTTCTATGATTTAAGCTATGCTCCAAGGTGTATCCCATAGCGCCGTGGACTTGATGAGCTATGTCTGTGCATATCCCAACCGCCTCTCCAACTCTGGCTTTAGCGATGGCCACGTCCAATTCAATCATCAATTCCCTAGAAAGATGGATAGACTGAGCGGCACGAATGCTTGCCGCGACCTCTCCAGCCATAGTCGCTAACTGCTGTTGGATAGCCTGAAACTTTGATATAGGTTTCCCAAATTGGGTTCTCTCAATTGAGTAGGAGACTGACATCTCTAGGATAGATTCCAGAGCTCCTGACATTTGAGCCACTCGCGAGGCCGCTCCTAAAAGACGGGCTCTTCGCGAAACACCCTCTGCTAATATAAACTGATCGTCAAGCAGTTTCTTTTTTATGGAGATTTCATCTCGCGGCTCGCCCGCAATATTATTCTTCTCATTTATCTCGAAAGCTTCGCACGGACATGAGCATAGGTAGCTTTCGTCACCGTGCCTGGCTATCAGTACAACAGAGTCGCTCCATCTGCCAAAAGCTGTTTCTGAGGAACTTCCAGAGAGCATTCCATCCGGGGAAATCGAGAAAGAACCATCGGAAAAGGTAGTAATTCCTTTTGGTGCCGACAATCCAAACTCACTGCATAGCATCCGACCTAAGAAATTCTCCGCAATAGGGATTGGCGCTGAGAATTTTCCAGCTCCTTTCATAACAAGCATCGCATCGGACGGATCCCCACCAGATCCTCCATGCTCTTCAGGCAAACCTGTCAAAGTTAAACCTGTTTCGGAAAGAGCCCCCCAAAGGGCAGAAGGAAATTCACCGCGCTCCGCAGAGTCTACAATCTGCTTGGGGCACAAATCCCCAAGCACGCGGTTAAGAGTATCCTGAATTAAAAGTTGATGTTCGCTCAAATAGCTCATCGCAATCCTAGACCTCTGGCAATTACACCTTTCAGAATCTCTCGAGTCCCACCACGCAGGGTAAACGAGGGCGCATGGAGAACACACTGATTGAGGGTCTCTAGAAATCTTGCGCTGGGATTTCTAGTCTGGGACAACCTAACCACCTCTGGGACCAATCTTTCATAGGCATTGCCGACATCTTTGATCAGAGCAGCCTCTGTAATTGGGGTCTCCCCATTCTCAAGCATTCCAGCCACAGAAATAGACATCCTTCGCAGGGTAATAAGATGAGCAACGAGGCGTCCAAGGACCGACAACTGGTCGTCACTAGCATCTGATGTAAGTTCTCTCGAATATTCGACCAGCACTCGAAAGGCGCTTAAAAATCTTTCAGGCCCGCTTCTTTCGTAACCAAGTTCGCTTATAACTTGTGCCCACCCATTTCCTGGTTCACCCACCACCCTGTCGTCTGGAATAAAAACATCATCAAAAAAAACCTGATTAAAATCCTCTTCCCCGGAGAGGTTTTTTATTCCATTAATTGAGACGTTATTGTCTTTGAGATCAACAATCACCTGGCTCATCCCGGCGTGACGATTCTCAGAAGCAGGTTCCGTTCGAACAAGTGCGACCATGTAGTGATTAGTGTGGGCATAACTAGTCCAAATTTTGCTGCCATTAAGGAGCCAGCCCCCTTCAACTTTCTTGGCCGTGCTTCTGATCGAGGCCAAATCTGAACCGGTATTAGGCTCACTCATTCCTATGGAAAAAAAACAATCTCCATTAACAATTTTTGGCAGAAATTCTTTTCTTTGTTCTTCACTACCGAACTTGAGCAGGAGCGGCCCGGTTTGACGATCCGCAATCCAATGGCACCCTACCGGGGCGCCCGCGGCTAATAGCTCTTCCGTGACAACGTATCGCTCTAAAAAAGATTTATCCTGCCCACCATATTGCTTTGGCCATGTCATCCCGATCCAGCCGCGCTGGCCCAAGGCTTTGCTGAAATCTGACGAATCGCCCGCGTTAAAATCAGAATTGGGAAGTGACGCCGGGTCTAAAGATTCGGCTAAAAATTTTCTAACCTCAGATCTGAGGGCTTCCGCCTCTGGTGGAAGGGTGAAAGGATTAAAAGCAAGTCCCTGAAACATATCTAGAAATCTCCACTGCTGGAATAGAAAAAAACCAATTAAAGCCTTCCGGCTACTATGCTTCTAATTTTATTCTTTTTCCCATGCGACGTCAGGCAACCCAAAGCAAGAATTCTTGGAGACTTTTGAGACATATATAATTCCGCCATGTGGTTCATTAATCTGAGCTTCAAAAAACATGTATTCGAAGATCTCATCACATTTTTCTTGCTGGACTAATACCTCTAAGATGTCCCGTTCCTGCTGATCGCCCAAACTCCTATCAGAACCATGTAAGCTTTTTCCGACCCCACGACCGTGATGGAGTGTTGCATTGTGTATGGCTTTGTTATCGGCAAGTGCTTGCTGAAGCGGGGCTCCCCGTCCTTTTGGAACGACGCAGGATATCAGACGGCTGTCTATTTCAAGACTCATTTCAGTCATTGCTGATGCCCCTTTGATTTACTCGATCTAGCACCTCTTTGGGCACAAATGTTGCCGCTTTTTCTAATTGAGTAACGTATATTATCCCACCTCCGGGCACATCTAGCTCACCAGCAAAGTACATTTTCTCGAAAATACTGTCCAACTGATCGTCACCGCAAAGAATGGTAATGACCTCCTTTTCAACGTCAACAGCTAGTCCCAGAAGACCCAACCTTTCTCTAGGTCCACTCCCGCTGCCAAAATGAACTGTTGCCCCTTGCGCCCCAACTTCCTGGGCAGCGGCAATCACTTCATCCGCCTTGTCCCTTTGCACGACACAAGTAATCATTGAAACATCCGTCAATATCGTTAATTCTCTGGTGCTCATATTAGGGCCCTCCCCTCAAGCTCTTTAGGTTGAAAACTCTCATTTGCGTGACGCCTCTTAACTTTCCAACGAACATATATCCCCGTTCCAAGAACAGCGACTATGGGACCAATCGAAGCCATTGATAAGATTCCAAAGCCTTCGACTGCTCCTATTGCCTTGCCAAAACCCAGACCCATGGCCAAGACCAACGGTACCGTGACCGGCCCAGTGGTAACGCCAGCACTATCCCAGGCGATATTCACAAACTCTTCACTAGAAGCAATAGTAAGCGCAATCGCAATTAAATAACCGGGAATCAGCAGGTAAGCGATGGGAATCTGAAAAATTATTTTCGCAACTCCTGTACTTATCCCAAATGCAACGCCGAGCGAGACCGCATACATAAGCGTACTCTTTTTAAAAGATCCGTTAGTTAAAGTCTCTACCGTAGTACCCAAAGCGTTCAAAGCCGGTTCGGCTAATGTTGCTCCAAAACCAAGAAGCCAAGCAAACGCTAAGGCGATGAATAATCCAAGGCTAAACATGTAGAGTGGCGAAGAAGCGACGCTATCAATTTGCGTAAAAGCGGCAGGAACCAATCCGCCACTCTGTCCTCCTAGTTTTGACAAACCGTAAGAAAGACCCAGATTAAAAACGATCATACCTAAGACACAAAGAAAAATGCCGAAAAATATGGTGTTTGGACTAGGTACTTTTTCTCTCAAAACTACGACCATAACAATTAAAAGAAAAATTACGAGAGGCACGATTGCTCTTACGCCCCCAACAACTTCAAGACCAGGGGTTACCTCATGCCATCCAACATCTCCCATCGAAGTTGCTGACACACTTGCGGCACTGATAATTTGTTCCGGAGTGAATTGCGACGAGACATAAAGGGCTAGCGACATAACCGCGATAATCGGAAACAAAGAAGCTAAAGTGACAATACCAAATCCAGAAAGGGAATCTCCGCCTTTCCCCGCGGCGTTCGCGATACCGATTCCGAGCGCCAAAACTAAAGGAACCGTAACCGGTCCAGTGGTGACAGCACCACAATCGAAGGCTAATCCCAGCACCGTAGAAAGTTGTGAGTCTGTCGCCATATAGATTGTGACTAACAAAACTGGCGCCAATGTAATATAAATAAGCGGCTTTAGGCTCCATCCGTAAATAAAACGGACAGTTCCAATTGCTGCGGCCAGTCCTACACCTGCACCAACCGACAAGACAAGCGTCAGGGACCACTCATTTAACAAAGCATAGAGGTACGGAGCCTTTGTAACATCGACAAGAGAGCCTGCCTCTTGAAGAGCGCCAATCGCGGGTTCGGCAAAGGTAACCCCGATTCCCAATAGAAAAGCTATCAGCAGCACTACAACCAAGCTAGCTTTTGCCGGCAGTGACGTCCCCAGGGCTTCACCGAACGGCATAAGACCAACTTTCAGGCCTTCCATAAATATCATAAGGCCAATTATAACTGCTACAAGCCCCCCCGATATTATAAGTGCATCCGATACGGTCTCTCTAAGAATCAGAAGTTGGAAAAGACCTAAATAAATGGCAAGTGGAAGAACTGCTTTCGCCTGATCAAGGATCCTAACCGATATGTAAGGCGTGACAAGCCTGTATACTTCTCGCCAGCTCAATTTGATTCGAGATGGTTTTTCAGCGGCTGACAAGTTTTGGTCAGACAATTCATTGAAGCTAATTCGATCTAAATTAACGTTACTCTCTTGGACATAACGGCTAAATGGAATTCTATCGGAAGAAGCCAAATCTAATCTCCTATAGCGTTTTTTTTATTCTATTCCTTCTACGAGGACATTTAAACAAACATCTAAAAAACCAAAAAACATATATATTACTAAGAATAATAGTTAGGCTGTCCAAAAAAGGCGCATCGAAGGAGAATAACTAATTGAAGTTAAAAGTAGGCTATCAAAAACTGATTGATATCGCCGAAAATGAGGTGAGAGGGATAAGGGTCTCAGAAGCCTCTAAGCTTATTGAGAATAAAGATGTTGTCTTTGTAGACGTCCGAGATATCACTGAAATCAAAAAGCACGGAGAAATCCCTGGCTCGATGCATGCTCCGCGCGGCATGTTAGAATTTTTGGTTGATCCCGAAAGTCGTTACCACCGAATTTTTTTTTCTGAGGAAAAAACATTTATCTTCTATTGTGCAATCGGGTGGCGTTCGGTGCTAGCTGCAAAAACAGCTCAGGACATGGGAATCGAAAAAGTTGCGCATATAATCGGAGGCTTCGATGCATGGGAGACCTCGGGTGAACAATGCTCTTAAAATAAATAGCGTGCGTAAAGCAAAACAAAGGTTATCGCTCTAAAAGGAAAAGAGAGATTTCGGGTACGTAAGTAATTAAGATCAAAACGATGAGCAAGACACCCATAAAAGGTAAAGTCGCTCGATATATCTCGCTGATAGGTTTCTTAAAACGATAGCTAGCGATGAAAAGATTCATTCCAATCGGCGGCGTAAAGTACCCAATTTGCATATT
>CAJWLI010000019.1 GCA_913043075.1 uncultured Gammaproteobacteria bacterium | reverse complement strand
AAGCTGAATGGCGGCAGAGAACAAGCGGAATCCCCGGAATGAATTCCCGCCTGTTCGATATGCTCCATAACTGATCCAATAACTACATCTTTCCCGTCTGACACAGCATCTACGTCTACCTCGATGGCCTGATCAAGAAAGCGATCGAGCAAAACAGGACTATCCCCAACAAGCCCTTCAACCTTCTCCATATAGGATCTAAGCTCCGACTGATCGTATACTAATTCCATTGCCCTTCCCCCTAAGACATAGGATGGACGAGCGATTAATGGGAATCCCAGTTTATTAGCAGTCTCTATTGCCTCTTGCTTACTTTGCACGGTTTCGTTCGCGGGCTGCCTCAAATCAAGACTGTTTATCAGCAATTGAAATCGCTTCCTGTCTTCTGCCTCATCAATCGCATCAGGAGAAGTCCCTATTATTGAAACCCCCGCCTCTTCTAATCCGTTAGCTAATTTAAGTGGCGTCTGTCCACCAAACTGAACAATAACCCCTTTTGGCTTTTCCAAATCAATAACAGACATAACGTCTTCAAAAGTAAGCGGCTCGAAGAAAAGGCGGTCAGATGTATCGTAGTCTGTCGATACTGTCTCAGGATTACAATTGATCATTATTGCTTCATATCCTTCCAATTTAACGGCCAAAGCGGCATGCACACAGCAATAATCAAATTCTATACCTTGACCAATCCGGTTTGGGCCGCCTCCCAGTATTATTATTTTTTCCTTATCTGATGGGTTTGCTTCGCACACCTCACCATAGGTCGAATACATGTAGGCAGTTGAAGTTTTGAATTCAGCTGCGCACGTATCTACGCGCTTAAATATTGGTTTTATGTCATTCTCTACCCTATACTTTCTAATCTCTTTCTCGTTACAACCCAACAAAGAACCAAGCCGAGCATCCGAAAACCCTTTTTTCTTCAAGTTCATTAATGCTTGAAGGGACAAACCATCGAGCGTTAGACCAGTAATTTCAGATTCTGAATGAACAATGTCCTGTATTTGGTGAAGAAACCAGATATCAATACCAGTGAGTTCAAAAATTTTTTCGATTCGGAAGCCAGCTCGAAAGGCATCGCCGATGTAACGAATTCTATTGGAACTTGGTGTCCTAAGTTCTTTAGATAGGACCAACTCTAGCTCTTTCTTATCCGCCTCAATCAATGGGTCGAGCCCCATTATGCCTATTTCTAGACTGCGCAGTGCCTTCTGAAGACTCTCTTGAAAAGTTCGGCCAATCGCCATCGCTTCGCCTACAGATTTCATCTGCGTGGTCAACACATCTTCGGCTTGCGGAAATTTTTCAAAAGTAAAACGTGGTATTTTTGTTACGATATAATCGATTGTCGGCTCAAATGAAGCAGGGGTTGCGCCACCAGTTATATCATTCAGAAGTTCGTCTAAGGTATAACCAACAGCCAATTTCGCGGCTACTTTTGCAATAGGAAAACCGGTTGCCTTCGAAGCTAAAGCAGAAGACCTTGAAACTCGTGGATTCATTTCTATGACCACAAGCCGACCATCTTCTGGATTTACAGCAAACTGAACGTTTGACCCACCTGTTTCTACGCCAATTGCACGGAGCACCTTTAAGGAAGCATTCCGCATTATCTGATATTCCTTGTCCGTTAGGGTTTGAGCTGGAGCTACGGTTATTGAATCACCAGTATGAACCCCCATTGGATCAAAATTCTCTATTGAACATACGATGATGCAATTATCATTTCTGTCGCGGACGACTTCCATCTCAAATTCTTTCCAGCCAAGAAGAGACTCGTCAATTAGGAGCTCCTTTGTTGGAGACAGGTCCAAACCGCGCGAACAAATTGTTTCGAAATCCTCTTGATTATAAGCAACCCCGCCACCGGAACCACCCAAAGTGAAGGAAGGCCGAATAACGCACGGGAAACCTAAAACCGCTTGAACCTGCCTGGCTTCCTCTAAAGAATGAGCAATAGCGCTTTTTGGAGTCTCAAGTCCAATCGATTTCATTACCTGATCAAACTTTTGTCTATCCTCAGCTTTATCAATCGCTTCTTTGGAAGCACCTATTAGTTCAACGTCATACTTATCTAGCACCCCCTCTCTGGCAAGGTCTAGAGCGCAATTCAAAGCGGTTTGACCCCCCATTGTAGGCAAAATTGCGTTAGGCCTTTCCTTTCGAATTATGTTCTCAACATTTTTCCATTGAATGGGCTCTATGTAAGTAGCGTCTGCCATTTCAGGGTCAGTCATGATGGTCGCAGGATTTGAATTTACCAAAATGACCTTGTAGCCTTCTTCCTTAAGAGCCTTGCATGCCTGAGCTCCGGAATAATCGAACTCACAAGCCTGACCAATCACTATAGGTCCCGCTCCGATTATTAGAACCCTCGATATGTCGTCTCGTTTAGGCATTTTTGCCGTCCATTAGAGTTACGAAATCATCGAACAGAGTTTTCGCATCGTGGGGGCCAGGACTTGCCTCAGGGTGCCCTTGGAAGCCAAAAGCTGGACTTGACTTAAGACGCACCCCTTGAACGCTATTATCGAAGAGGGAACGGTGAGTAATCTCCACAGAATTTGGAACTTGGGAATCATCAAGACAAAAGCCGTGGTTTTGGCTGGTTATCAAAACCTCTCCGGTCTCTAAGTTCTTCACGGGATGATTCGCACCATGGTGCCCATGAAGCATTTTTATAGACTTCATTCCAGCAGCTATTCCCAGGATCTGTAAACCCAGACAAATTCCGAAAATGGGGATATTCCTTGACAAAAGATCTTTCACAACCTGGATTGCATAGTCACATGGCTCTGGATCCCCAGGACCATTTGACAAAAAGACTCCATCCGGTTCGTATTCTAGGATTGCATCTATAGACGTTTGTGCAGGAACAACGTTAACTGAGCAGCCTTTGCCAACTAACAACCGTAGAATATTTCTTTTAACTCCAAAATCCAGGGCAACAACTTTATATTTGCCGCCGTCAGATTTTGTAAATCCTGACTTGATATCCCATGGCCCTTCATTCCATAGCGCAGGCTGCGCAGCGGTTACCTCACGCGCTAAGTCAACACCAACGAGTCCGCTAAATTCTCGCGCAGAATTCACCGCCCTCTCTATCTCACAAGCACCGATATTCTCTCCAGACAATATGACTCCTTTTAACGAGCCAGTCTCCCTCAAAACGCTTGTAAGTTGACGTGTATCTATCCCGGAAATAGCCACAGTCTCATTTTTAACAAGAAACTCGGCCAAACTCATTTTGCTGCGCCAATTACTGACAATTTCGGAGAGGTCTTTAACCACTAACCCGGACGCCCAAATCCTCGCAGATTCATTGTCCTCAGGGGTAATACCAGTGTTTCCGATGTGTGGATGAGTAAGGGTAATAATTTGTCTTGCATAAGAGGGGTCGGTCAGGATTTCTTGATAGCCTGTGATGGATGTATTAAAAACAACCTCTCCTACACAGAGGCCGTCTACTCCGATAGCAGTTCCCTCGAAAACCATTCCATTTTCGAGAGCAAGTACTGCTTTGCTTTTCAAGAAGAAGCTCCTTTTTGACTGTTCCAACAGTGATGCCTGGCCAAAAAAAAGCGAGGGGGAACACCCACCCGCTTTTACCTGATAAGAGTTTAATCGACCAGCAAATCCTGGTCCAGTGTTGCCTTCAATCTTTCGCTACGGATCTCATTTTCAACACATCGTCCATCGTAAAAAACCCACTTTTTTTATTACAAACCCATTCTGCAGCCCTCAAGGCTCCTGAGGCGAAGTTTTCTCGACTAAGCGCCTTATGAGTTATTTCTACTGACTCCTCTTTTCCAAAAAACAGGACCTTATGATCTCCAACAACGTCGCCGCCCCTAATCGCATGAAACCCTATTTTCCCCTGGGATCTAGGGCTATTTGGTCCAGAACGACCATCTTCCGTTAACTCATGAAGATCCTTTTCCAGTACCTTTGCAATGCGCTCTCCTATTGTAATGGCAGTGCCAGAGGGAGCGTCGACTTTCCTGTTATGGTGAGATTCGACAATCTCTATATCAACTGAGTCTCCAAAAATCCGGGTTGCGAGCTCTACTAACTTCATTGTCGCATTGACGCCCAGACTGTAATTACTCGAATACACGATGGGAATGGAGTTACTGATTTCTCTCAGGCGATCTTCGTTTTCCCGGTCTAGACCAGTAGTTCCAATTACTAGCCCGACGTTTCTCTCTAGACACTTTTCTATGTTCTTCAAGGTAGCGCTTGCAGACGTAAAGTCTATTGCAACATCAAAATCCGCCGAAGCAGAAGAAAATGAATCACTGACCAATACTCCGTTAGCTTCAATCCCAGCAACTAGCCCAGAATCCTGACCTATCAGTTTGAGACCGGGCTTGTCTATCGCAGCGCATAGATCTAAGGATTTAGATTCTGAAATGCTCTTTATGAGAGCCTTGCCCATTCTCCCGGCCGAACCTAAGACAGCCACTTTTATCATCCACTTCTTCCCTCAAGTTATATATCGAACTAAGAACATGTTAATCTTTTATCGAGTCTACAAACCTTTTAACCTTGTCGAACCAGCTTGATTCATGCGGCCTCTGCTCTTCGGAGCCTTCTTTGGAGAATTCTCTTAATAAATCTTTCTGCTTGTCAGTCAAAGAAACCGGGGTTTCTATAATCACACGGCAGTAAAGGTCCCCTGTTCCGCCCCTTCTTACCTGGCTTACATTAACCCCTTTACCACGGAGACGAAACTGCCTACCAGTTTGGGTTTCAGGTGGAATCTTAAGTGTAACCCGCCCATTTAGGGTCGGGACTTCTAGCTCACCCCCTAATGCTGCATCTACAAAGTTCAACGGCACGTCACAATATAGGTTTTCTGCTTGTCGTTCAAAAATGTTATGCGCACGAACCTCTACCTGAACATATAAATCGCCCGCGGGTCCGCCATTGGTGCCAGCCTCTCCTTGCCCCGATAACCTCACTCTATCACCCGAGTCAACGCCAGGGGGTATTTTTACTGAAAGGGTTTTTTGTTCCTCTACCCTGCCTTGTCCTCGGCAAACAGGACAGGGATCGCTAATAATTTTTCCGTGTCCACGACATCGGGGACAAGTTTGTTGAACAGAAAAAATACCTTGTCTAGCCGATATCTGGCCAAGACCGCCGCACTGAACGCAATCAATTGGAGATGTACCTTTTTTCGCACCTGAACCCTTGCACTCATAACACTGAACAAGCGTAGGGATTTTTATGTTTGGGTTACACCCACGAACAGCCTCTTCGAGGTCTAGGGTCAAAACATACCTGAGGTCGGAGCCCCTAGAGGGCCCTCCTCTCTGACTAGCTCCACCAGAACCACCAAAGATATCTCCAAATACGTCCTCGAAAACAGAACTGAAACTACCAGACCCGCCGAACCCGCCAAAACCTCCGGCTCCGGCGCTCCCATCGACTGCAGCATGACCGAACTGATCGTAGGATTGGCGCTTGTCCTGATCTAGAAGAACTTCAGCCGCTTCGCTTGCCTCTTTAAATTTTCTCTCAGCATCAGCATTATCCGGATTCCTGTCAGGATGAAATTTCATGGCGAGACGACGGTATGCCTTCTTTATATCCTGCTCAGTGGAGGATTTCTGAACGCCTAAAACTTCGTAGTAATCTCTTTTTGCCATTTTCTTTTCTTATCTATAAGAACCCTAACCGCATTAAGCCTCAACGCAACACCAAATTCGGTCTACTTATCAATTTTTTCATCCTTAACTTCTTCAAACTCCGCATCGACCGCTTCCGCGTCTGAATTTGACGAACTATCTGTTTCAGAGGCCCCTTCAGAGGCTCCGGGCTCAGTATACATTTTCTGCGCCAAAGACGAGCTCACCTCTGTCAATTCCTTGGTCTTAGACTCTATCTGTTCCTTATCTCCGGACTTAAGAGCCTCCTCAGTTTGAGTGATTGCATCTTGGATGGCACTTCGCTCCTCTTCAGCTATTTTATCCCCCGCTTCTTCGAGAGTCTTTTTGGTCGCATGAATAATGCCATCCGCAGCATTTCTCACTACTATCAGCTCTTCGAATTTCTGATCTTCTTCTGCGTTTGCTTCGGCGTCTCTTACCATCTTTTCAATTTCTTCGTCCGACAAACCGCTCGAAGCCTTGATGATAATAGACTGTTCTTTGCCCGTCGCTTTATCTTTTGCTGAGACATTTAAAATCCCGTTTGCGTCTAGATCGAAACTCACTTCTATTTGAGGAGTGCCCCTAGGAGCTGGGGGGATTTCAGCAAGGTCAAACTGCCCTAAAGATTTATTTTGTCCAGCCTGCTTTCTTTCGCCTTGCAAGACGTGGATGGTGACTGCAGGTTGATTGTCTTCTGCAGTCGAGAAAACCTGAGATTTTTGGGTTGGGATAGTGGTGTTCTTCTCTATCAAAGCGCTCATGACGCCACCCATAGTCTCGATCCCTAGGGATAAAGGGGTCACGTCCAGCAAAAGGACGTCTTTAACATCTCCTGCTAAAACTGCTCCTTGGATAGAGGCTCCTAGTGCAACAGCCTCATCTGGGTTTACGTCTTTTCGCGGCTCCTTCCCAAAAAATTCTTTTACCTTTGATTGAACAAGGGGCATTCTAGTCTGTCCACCAACCAAGATAATGTCGTCAATCTGAGAAACGCCTAAATCTGCGTCTTTCAAAGCGATCCGGAGTGGTTCCAAAGTTCTCTCCACCAAGTCTTCTACCAAAGATTCCAATTTTGATTGAGTAACTTTTATCACGAGGTGCTTGGGACCCGAATTATCAGCCGTTATATAAGGGAGGTTAACCTCTGTCTGTCCACTGGTGGATAATTCAATCTTCGCTTTTTCCGCGGCCTCCTTAAGGCGCTGAAGCGCAAGAGGATCGCTATGCAGATCCATGCCATGGTCTTTTTTAAACTCGTCAGCCAAATAGTTGATTAAACGAAGGTCAAAATCCTCTCCCCCTAGAAACGTATCGCCATTGGTGGATAAAACCTCGAACTGCTTTTCACCATCAACATCTGCGATTTCAATAATTGATATATCAAAAGTACCGCCTCCTAAATCGTAAACAGCAATAGTCGAATCACCGGTAGCTTTGTCCATGCCGTAAGCCAAAGCCGCTGCCGTCGGCTCATTTATGATCCGCTTAACTTCGAGGCCTGAAATTTTTCCTGCATCCTTAGTAGCTTGTCGCTGGGCATCATTGAAATATGCTGGCACTGTTATAACCGCTTCCTTAACCTCGTCGCCTAGATAGTCCTCTGCAGTTTTTTTCATTTTCGCTAAAACTTGCGCTGAGATTTGAGGTGGGGCCATTTTTTCACCCTTTACTTCAACCCAAGCGTCTCCGTTTTCGGCTTTCGTAATACTGTACGGAGCCTTTTCTATGTCGTCTTGGACAACATCATCATTGAACTGACGTCCGATGAGTCGCTTTACTGCAAACAAGGTGTTTGTTGGGTTTGTAACAGCCTGTCTTTTTGCGGCTTGTCCGACTAGGATTTCGCCTTCTTCAGCGTACCCAACCACTGAGGGCGTAGTTCTGTCGCCTTCGGAGTTTTCTATAATTCGAGGTTCGGATCCCTCGAGGACAGCAACACATGAATTTGTAGTCCCTAAATCGATCCCAATTATCTTTCCCATTTTGATTCTCCAGTTTCTTGACACAGATCGAACATGCGAGATGTCTATGCCGTGCTCAAATGATTAAGTAATTTCCTAAAATTCATTTAGGAGGTTTAGTTTCGTTTCCCTTGACCACCATAACCATCGCGGGGCGAACGAGGCGCTCATTTAGTTTCCAACCCTTTTGCACCACTGCCGCTATGGAATTTGGTTCCAAATCAGAATTCTCGACCATTGACATGGCCTGATGCTCAGAGGGATCAAAAGGTTCTCCCGATGGATCTATAGCTTTTATTCCCTCTTTTTCTAAAACATCCACCAACAATTTGCAGCAAAGATTAATTCCTTCGATCGCAGTGTCTGAAGCCTCACTCTGATCTGGCGCGCTTGCCTCCGCCGCTTTTTCTAAACTATCCACAACGGGCAAAAGATTTTGAATGAATCGTTCTAACCCATATTTGTGCGCGTTCTCTACTTCCCTCGCTGTTCGCTTAAGAACATTTTGCAACTCCGCTTCAGCTCTTAGCGTTAAATCCTTTTGCTTCTCAAGCTCAGCATGCACTTTCTCGAGCTTTTCTTCCTCACTGTTCTTTGAGTTTTCCTCTGAGGAATCTGAATCCAAGTTACTTTCGATGTCTTGGTCGTTTTCGAGATCTTCCTCTAAAAAATCTATTTTGTTAGATTCATCATCTTCTGTGCCGGTCATTTTTTTCCGCGAGATAGTTTGTGTGAAATGTATATGGGGACTTATTCAACGCATTCAAGGATAAATATCGAAAAATTTATTTTTTTTGGAATTCCATTGCCGCACTGAGAACCTTCGAGGTCGCGTCAACGATCGAAATTACCTTGTCGTAGGGCATCCTGGTGGGACCTATAACACCCAAAACGCCAACCAAGTCACCGTCAATGTGGTAGGGGGCTGTAACCAATGAACATTCGCCAAGGACCTCGTAACCGGATTCGTTTCCAATGAACAGTTGCACTCCCTCAGAGCTCATACAACGGTCAAGTAGATGCAAAATATCTCCTTTCATCGAAATGGCTTCAAAAAGCTGTCGGACGTCATCAAGAGCTCGATTAGTATTGAGCAAATGCTCTTGGCCGTTAACAACATAATCACTGGGTGTGTCCGGTTCAAAAGCTTTATCAGCGACCTCCAGCGTGGTTTTCATCAAGGTGTTCATATTTTCTCGATCTACCTTCATTGAACGAACTAAGTGCTCTTGAACATCGCTCAAGGCAACACCAGTAAAATTCACGTTCATGTAGTTCGAAGCCTCTCGCAACTGCGATTCAGTGTAAGGTTCTTTGGTATAGATAACCCGATTTTGAACCTCGTGATCATCCAAAACTAAAATAACGAGGACGCGTTTGCCATCTAGACTAAGAAAATCAACGTGACGTAACGTCGCCTGATCTCTCTTCGGCAGGGTCACCAGGCCAGCCATTCTCGAAAACTCGGAAAGCATCAAAGACGCTGATTCAACTAGCTCTTTAGAGGATAGATCTGGGTCTAGTGAGCGATTGAGATTCGCTAAATCATACGAGCCTAATGGACTTACATTAATCAAACTATCAACGAAAAACCGATAACCCAGCGCTGTTGGCACTTTTCCAGCCGAGGGGTGGGGAGAACTAACATAACCGAGTTCCTCCAGCTCCGCCATAATGCTTCGCACAGTAGCAGGGCTCACGCGAACCATTGAGGAGCCCGCCAAAACTTTCGAAGCGACCGGTTGGCCTCCCTCAATATACTTTTCGACCAAAGAGTTTAGCAAAACTCTAGATTTTTCATTTAAAGGATCTGACAAGGTTGGGTCTCGCTATCTCGGGTCTCATTTAAGATAGTAAACTACCTTCTATAAATTCCCAATGCATTAAAATTTGACATTATCGACTCTCTCAGACGATCCTAGCGTTACAAACCCAGAGTTTATTCTGTCTGAGGATTTCGACTAACGTGTTGACCAACATTGATATACAATCACTAAAGCTTGTAGACCATTTAGAGCTTGAGATTAACGCAAGCATGAATGTGATAACTGGCGAGACCGGAGCTGGAAAATCTATACTCCTCGGTGCTCTGGGTTTAGCGTTAGGAGAGAGAGCGGACTCGTCTCTTATCCCTACCGACAAAAATAAGACCGAAGTAAATGCCAGATTTGATTTGCGACGACAACCTAGAGCCCTTGAATGGCTGAAAAACAAGCATTTAGACGATGAAGAACAGTGCATATTGCGTCGAGTAATCCAGAGAGAAGGACCATCTAGAGCTTTCATCAATGGCACCCCGACCACCCTATCGGAACTAAAAACTTTCAGCCAGATGCTTCTCGATGTCCATTCTCAGCACGAACACCAACTGCTACTAAAGAGAAACCACCAATTAAATTTGCTTGATAAATACGCGGAGTTGGAGGAACTTAAAAAGAGAGTAGCGTCAGTTTTTAGTGAGTTACAAAAGACTAAGGCAGAGCTCAAATTTATGGAAGACACTAGGATTGATACTGGGGCAAAAGAACAGCTACTAAGATACCAGTTAGAAGAACTGGAGACGCTAGACCTAAAACAGGACGAAACAGACAGACTAGAATCTACGTATAAGGAATTGGAAAACACTGCTCAGAACAGAAAAAAAATTGAACAGACTTTATCTCTTATTAACGCAGAGCAAGAGAGAGACATACTATCACTAATAAACAAAGCACTCAAAAACATATCTGAAATAGATAGTAAACACTTACTTCAGGTGAAAGAATTATTTGAATCTTCTCTTATTCAGATGGACGAGGCGTTCAAAGATCTTTCAGGTTTCCTCGAAAATTTTGATGGAGATTCGCTTCGAATAACTGAAATCGAGGATCGGCTCGGCCATATTTATGAAATAGCGAGAAAGCATAAAATCCAACCTGAAGAACTAGTTGGTCTTCGTGAAACGATAGGAAAAGCCCTCTCAGGGCTTGATGCATCAGAGCGATCTTACCTCCAACTAAGCAAATCTTATGAGACCATCAAAGAAGAGTATCAGATGGAAGCAGCCAAACTGTCGTCTAAAAGGTCCAAGGTAGCAAGCGGCATAGAAAAAGAGGTTACAGAAATACTTCGCAGTCTAGGAATGTCAGAGTCAATCTTTAAAATTGAAATAACAAAGGGCAGAGTAATGCAAGCAGAGGGAGTGGATGAAGTCGATTTCTTGATCTCGACCATACCTGGCGAGCTACCAAGATCTTTAAACAAAATTGCATCCGGAGGCGAACTATCAAGGATCAGTTTAGCAATCCAAGTAGCAACAGTTTCTGGGAAAGATACCCCTACAATTGTATTTGACGAAATTGACGCCGGTATTGGAGGACCAACTGCGGAGGTAGTAGGAAACTTGCTCAAAAAACTTGGACGGAGAACTCAAGTTCTGTGCGTCACTCACCTACCCCAGATCGCAGCCAAAGGCCAAACACAGTATCTGGTGGCAAAAAAGCAAAACGAAGACAAATTATTCACGGTTGTTGAGGAACTCTCTCCAGAGAAAAGAGTAAAGGAGATAGCAAGAATGCTGGGTGGAATCCACGAAACAGAACAATCTTTGTCCTACGCAAAAACTATACTGGAAGAAGATTAAAACTCAATCTACTGACAATTTGGACACAAACCGTACATGTTTAGACTGTGATCTAAAAGAATATAGCCCAAAGATTCAGCCACTTCCCTCTGTCTGGATTCAATTTTTTCATCTGAAAACTCGGCTATTTTCCCACATTTCTGACAAACAATATGGTCATGATGGTCTTGCTTAGATAATTCAAAAACTGAGTGCCCCCCTTCAAAGTTGTGTCTGGTAACCAATCCAGCCTGCTCAAACTGGGTCAAAACTCTGTAGACAGTCGCCAATCCAATCTCTTCTTCCGCAGCAATCAGCATCTTGTAGACGTCTTCCGCGCTCACATGCTGAACTGTCGAATCTTCAAGAACCTGAAGAATTTTAATTCGCGGGAGCGTAATCTTTAATCCAGCTTCTTTTAACTCTTTACTTTTTTCGGGCATTTTTTTATCTATTTATCGCCAATCAATTACATAGTAACTTAAAGCAAGATACACTACTTCAACTTAATTGGTCTACCTAGGAAGAAAATTTGTTCAGGCTTAATTTCATCGCGATAATTTGCTCAATACTAATTTCTGGATGCTCTGGTTTTGGCTTCCCCGGAGTATATAAATTAAGAATTCAGCAAGGAAACGTTATAACTCAGCAGATGATTGATCGTTTAAAGCCTGGAATGTCAAAAAGCCAAGTTAGATTCGTTTTGGGGAATCCAGTCCTAGAAGATCCGCTTACAAAAGAGCGATGGGACTACGTCTATACGATCCAAATTTCAGGCGAAAAACTGAACAAGCAAACATTGTCGATTTATTTCGAGGAAAACAAATTAACGCATTTTTTTGGGAACTATGTTCCAAGTGAAAATATTCAAGAAAACGAATAGGATTAAAAGATAGCCAAAAACTTTTTGATCTGATGAGCATCCATCCGGCCGAACTCGTTTTCAAATTTTTTTAAAGCTCCTCAAAAACAGATTCTGCTCTGGAACTAAAAAGTCTAACCATGTTTTCAGCAGCGTTCTCGAGAATCGAACCCATAGCTTTATCAATGAGCTGTTTCTTTAACTCAAAACAAAGACTCATCTCGACTTTACACCCTAAATCTCCCAACTCGGTAAAGACCCACCTCCCGTTTAAGCTTTGGAGTGGTCCCTCAACAAACTCGATATCGATAAAGTTATAGGGGCTTAAGCGATTCCTCGTTACGAGGTCATAACTTACTCCAACCCTTTTTAGCGTAAGCTTAGCCAGAACATGGTCCGAGGACTTCTCTAAAATCTTAGCTGAGGAACACCAAGGAAGAAAATCAGGGTAAGCTTCAACATCGTTCACCAGATTATATATATCCTTCTGTTTAAAAGGCATCAAAGCTGAACGATTAATTTGAGGCATTTATTTCAAAAAACTCATCGCGAAAACTAAGAATATGGCTCCAGGCGCTATGAATCGAAGCGAAAAAATCAAAAGGTCCAAAAAAAACCGAGGGATTTCCGGGAGCTGATCTAAGAGGATTTCTGGTTTTAGCCTCCATCCGACAAAAAGACTAATGAGTATCCCGCCAAAGGGAAGTAGGACATTGTTTGAGAGAAAATCCATCGAATCAAAGAAAGATTTCTCTGGCAGCAACGTAAAACCACTCATTAAATTGAAAGAAAAAGCACTGCCAAGGCCCAGAAGCCAAGCTAATAATCCAATAGTGTATGCGCTAGCTGATCTCGCA